>JAFQWE010000032.1 GCA_017407645.1 Clostridia bacterium
CTTGGTATTTTCTTTTCCTGATTTCCCGAAAACATGTTTGTCATTTTTAACTTCCTCCTAAAAATAAAAAAGTGTGTGCAACCGAAGTTACACACACCGAAAAATGCGGAACCTCGTTTTGCTACCACACAAAATTCCGACACTTCACAGAAGATGCGAAAATAGAAGTCCGCATTTTTACCGAAATAAAAATACAACTTCTGCAAAATGTCATATTGAATTTTGTGTGGTGAACACATTATATCACAAGAATTTTAAAATGTAAAGACAGTCTGTGATTTTTGAAATTGTTAAAAAGGTTTTAGTTTCTCCTAAAGAGTGGAGAATGTGCCGTACATTTTCCCTGCTTGTTACGGTATAAGACAAAACAAAAGGAAGTACGAAAATTTCGTGCTTCCTTTTTTTACTGTCCTATAGAATACGCCCCGTAGCTTCACTGTTTTATATTTTTACTTAAAATATCTTATTCAAATCTTCGTTTTTGCTAATGCCAATCCAAAGTCTCATATATGCGCTGACAAAGGTGTTGGAATAAAGAGGAGTAATCTTGTAATTATCAAATTCTTTTGAACTTTCATAGGTTATACCCTCTTTAATATTAACAACAAAAACGGGAACGTTCTTTTTTGCTGCGGCGGCACAAAATTGCTCAAATTTTTCGTTGGCTGTATCAAGAGTGCCTGAGTGATAAGGACGCAAGATAACTGCCTTGCAATTGTCAAGACTATAACCGTAACTATCACCGGGATAGGCGTTGACAACCAAAATCTGCGGATGCTTGCAAAGTGTAAAATCAATTCTATCGCAAGCGCTCTCGGCCGCGTCGATTATAGCAATGCCCTTATCGGTAAACTCGCCGAAGCACTTGTCGTCAATACTGTCAAGCGAATCGTCACCCTCGCGGTGAGTAAGCAAGGACAAAGCCTTGTGGAAGCGAACCGATTGATTGTCGTTGCGGTAGACGGCAAAGACACCTTTGCCTGCCTTTGCTTTAATGAATTCAACAGCGGCGGCAAAATTGTCGTGACCGTTAGTGCGACTGTCATCAAGGGGGTAGTTGCTTGAAACAAGCAAAACGGGGGGAGTGCAACTGCCTAACGCAAAGCTGAGCGCAGCGGCAGAATACTGCAAGGTGTCAGTGCCGTGAGTAACGATAATGCCGTCAAAATCCTTGCAAATTTCATTCTTAACAACACTTACAAGTTGATTGATATTATCTGCACAAAGATTTTCACTCAAAATGGAATAAGGTTCTTTGGTAACAAAGCAAACGTCGTCACCGAAAGCCTTTTCATAATGGCTTATCAGTTGTTTTTTAGTTTGTCCGTCAGGGGAAAGCCACCCGTCATTCAGGGCACTGCCAATAGTTCCGCCGGTAAAAATGACAAGAATTTTCATATTTATAAATTAATCCTCTTTTACTGTAATTTCAAACTCGCAGGTGTTCTTAAAATGACTCTTAAGGGGACAAGCCTTGCAGGTAAGCTCAACCTTAACCGAACCAAGCAAGGTCTCCATAACACCGGTGCAATAACCTCTTATAAAGGCGCAAATCTTACGCTTGTTGGCCTTGTCAACCAAAAACGCCTCGCTTATGCGAAGTGTGCCCGTAAGACTGTCGGCTTCCTCGTCGTAGTCAATGTTAACTGAGAATTTGCCCCAACCAACAGCCGAGTCAAATTCGCACCACTTGTTAAGCTTGCGACGAACATCGTCAATAGAACTGCCCATATCCCAGTGGCTGTTAATTCTGTCTGCAAAGTTTTTACCGCTTACGTAACCGCTTGAGAAAAATATTTCTGCGGCAGCCTCTTCATCAGTAGTTATGTCAACAACCTTTTCAAAGATACCACCCATCATATTGGTAAGGGTATCGGTGCGGAAGCTAACGTTGCGCTGATGGTCCTCGGGGTTAATCATAATACCACGATCGGGCAAATATTCAAAAACAGTCTTGGTGTGTTGGCGTGCAGTGTTGTCGGTTTCTTCTGCCTGAGGTATAACAGGCTTAACCTTTTTGGGCAACAAATCCTCTGCCATGCTTAAAATAGAGGGGAGATAGGTGGCAAAGTCGTTGTCGGTAGCCAAAACGCGTTGCTTTCTGCCAATATAATAGCGAAGGTCGTCGTTCAATTCAAACTCTTCAACAAAAACGGGCAGAATAGGCAACTTTCTGTCAAAAATAATACCAATTTCGTTAAGAACGTGGTCAGAGTGGTTAGAATGCTCTGATGCAATAAATAACACCAAATTGCAAGAATCCAAAGCGTTTACCAAAGCTTTGGCATAGCTTAATCCACCCTCAATATCGCGGGGCGCAATAAAACAGCTGATACCATGCTTTTCAAGGTAGTCAACCGCCATATTTGCTTTGTCTTTATCAACGGTGGAGTGGCTTACGAATACTTCTTTCATTTTAAACTTCCCCCTTTTACACCATTATATACTTTTCAGTCAAACAATGCAAGCATAATTAAGTTGTAATTACTTTTTATAAATAAGCAGTTTTCTAACCAAAAAATTGTAAAGAAAAACTATTGCAGTGGCAACAACCTTTGAAAGCATTTCGTTAACAGAAATCAGGTCAACGGCAACCCACATAATAAGCAGGTTAAGAAGCAACCCAACAACGCTTGCAAGATAGATTTCACCTATCTCTTTAATCAAGGCTTGACGGCTTTCTTTAAAGACCAAAATTCGTCCCACCAACCAATTTATAAAGGTGGAAAAAAGATAAGCTAAGACGGTGGCAATGGCATAATGAATATGAATTTTATCCAAAACAAAGAAAACAAGCCACTCGGTAAGGGTTGCTATACCGCCTACAATCAGGTACAGAAAAAAGTCTTTAAGATTATTCTTGTTCATAAAAAGGGTTCTCTTTTCAATGGTTTATTAAAGTTTTATATAATACGTTCTGCAATTCTGACCGCTTCCATAGCATCCTTGGCATAATAATCTGCGCCGATTTTATCGGCATACGCCTGTGTTAAAACTGCGCCGCCCACAATGGTTTTGCACCAAGGTGCACTGTCTTTAAGCAAAGCGATTGTCCGTTCCATAGAGGGCACCGTTGTGGTCATCAGGGCGCTTAGTCCAACAACGTCTGCGTGCAATTCAATTGCTTTTTCCACTATTTTTTCAGCAGGCACGTCTTTGCCTAAATCTACCACGCCAAAGCCGTAGTTTTCAAGAATCAGCTTAACTATGTTTTTGCCGATGTCGTGAATATCACCCTCAACTGTGGCAATTAAAATTTTACCCTTGCTTTGATTGGCTCCGCTTCCCAGCATACCCTCTTTAATAACCTCAAAGGCGGATTTTGCCGCCTCTGCACTCATAAGCAGTTGGGGCAAGTAAACGGTTTTATTTTCAAATCCGATTCCAACCGTGTTAAGAGCGGGTATGATTTCACTGTTCACAAGGTCAAGAGGAGAAGTGCTTTTGATTAGTTGTTTTGTAAGCTCTTTAGCCTTATCTTTAAAGCCTTTTATAATCGCTTTTTGCAAGTCGGAGCCAAAATCCTCCCGATTTTTTACAGCCTCTGCAGGCGTAGCGGCAACAGAGATAAGCTGAGGCACCTTTTCAACGTAATCAGAGCAATTTTCATCAAGCCCCTTTAACGCTTTGTAGGTGTAATAGGACTTCATCATATCGGCGGAGTAGGGATTCATAATAGCGGCGCTAAGTCCTTTTTCAAGCGCCATAGTGAAGAAAACACTGTTAACTGCGTCGCGGTTAGGCAATCCAAAGGACACGTTTGAAACGCCCAATGAGGTGTGACATCCAAGTTGTTTTTTTATCTTTTCAAGGGCGTCAAGGGTAACCGTTGCCGCCTTGTTGTCAGCGCTTATAGTCATAGCAAGGGTATCAAAAACAATATCCTTTTTATCAATGCCGTATTTTGCCGCTTCGTTTACAATTCGGCTTGCAATTTGAAATCTGCCCTCTGCACTGTCGGGGATGCCCTGCTCGTCTAAGGTCAAGGCAACCACAACTCCACCGTATTTTTTTACAAGAGGGAAGACGGCGCTCATACTTTCCGACTTGCCGTTAACTGAGTTAATCATAGCCTTGCCGTTATATCGACGAAGGGCTTTTTCCATAGCTTCTGTGTCAGAGGTGTCAATCTGCAAAGGCAAATCACTTACTGACTGCAACTCGCTAAGCACCTTTTCAAGCATAAGCGCTTCGTCAACCTCGGGAAGCCCTACGTTAACGTCAAGGATGTGAACGCCCTTTTCCTGTTGAGATATGCCTTCCGAAAGAATATAGTCAAGGTCGTTATCAATAAGAGCCTGCTTAAATCTTTTTTTACCTGTGGGATTTATGCGCTCACCAATAAGAATGGGGCTATCTCCAAACAAAACTGCATGAGTGTAGGATGACACAAGGGTGTAGTTTTTATTCTCACAAGTCTTAGGCGCAATACCCTCGGTTTTGTTGCAAACCGCCCCGATATATTCGGGAGTAGTACCGCAACAACCGCCAACTACTCTAACGCCCTTTTGGATAAGAGTGGCAATATCGTCGGCAAATTCATCGGGCAACACGTCAAACACAGTATTTCCGCCGACCGATTTTGGCAGACCTGCGTTAGGATTCATAACAACGGGTACAGATGCATATTTAAGCAACTCGTCAGCCACACTCATTAGTTGCTTTGGACCCAAAGAGCAGTTGGCGCCTAATGCATCAACGCCCATTCCCTCAAGCATAGCTACCATAGTGCAGGGTGTAGCACCCGTCATAAGCTTGCCGTCCTCACCGTATGCATTGGTTACGATAACAGGCAAGTCACTGTTTTCCTTTGCGGCAAGCAAAGCGGCCTTGGTTTCATAGCTGTCGGTCATCGTCTCGATTACAATAAGGTCAACGCCGTGTTTTACGCCAAGCTTGACCGTTTTTGCAAAAAGAGTCACCGCATCCTCAAAGTCAAGGTCGCCAAGGGGCTTTAACAGCTTGCCTGACGGACCAATGTCAAGAGCGATAAACTTTTCTTTTTTGCAAGAGGATTGTTGCCTTGCTTTTTTTGCGTTTTCAACCGCCGCTTTAATAATATTCTCAAGCTCTTCATCAGAAAATTTAATGCCGTTTGCCCCAAAGGTGTTGGTGCAAACTATGTTACTGCCTTTATCAAAATAATCCCGATGGATTTTTACAATCACATCAGGATGGGTAATATTCCATCTTTCAGGGTGCTCACCTGAAGGTAAGCCTTGCTTTTGCAGTAAGGTTCCCATACCGCCGTCAAGGTAAACTATATTTTTACTCAAAAACTCTTTAAAGCTCATAATTCCCTCCCAAATTTATGTTTTAGAGGTTGGAATCCCCACTATTGCCGTCACTGATTTTGACGGGGCCATAATAAGACTGTCAGTTAAGGTAAGACCGATTTGCTTCTCACAGCCCAGCAAAGCAAAAATCTGCCTTTGGGCTTCAATGCTAAGATCACCGTATCCCGCGCTGAAACGAGGCTTTAATGCGGCGCCCGTTTCTGCTTCAATATCACTGCAAAAGGCATCGCAAAGGGCTTCAATACGCTCTGTGCCGATAGCATCCAGCATATGCGCAACAGAGGGAGACAGATGGCTATGCTTTGCAATCAGTCGGTCAAATGGCGCACCTAACGTAGCGGCAAACAGGATTGCCTCGTCGCATCCGTTTAAATTGATTGCAAGGTCCTTTGACCTGAATTTTAAATCACCTATTGCACAAACCCCATCTGCAACCGTTACGGGTAATTTGCAAAAGCATACCCGATAAGACAAGGCCTCTTTTGCTTTTTTAAGGCAATCCTTCATGAGCGCAAGGGTGGCGTCGTTTGCCTCTTTACAACCTGCATAGCGCAAAATCTCATTTTCGCATATGGCAGGCTCGCCGTAAACCCTGCTTAAAACTAAGTTCCTCATTTGCCCAGAATATCCGACAGATTGCCCTGAATTTTAGCGGCAACGTCAGGCTTGTTCATCGAATACACGTGTACGTTGGTAATGCCGTTGGCATACAAGTCAATAATCTGGTCAGTTGCATAGGCAATGCCTGCCTGCTTCATTGCATTAGGGTCAGAGCCGAATTTATCCACCAAGCTTTTAAAACGCTGAGGCATAAATGAGCCTGAAAGCTTAATCGCACGGGCAACCTGATTTGCATTGGTAATAGGCATTATACCGGGAATAATCGGCACGGTAATACCTGCCTCGCGAATTTTATACAGAAAATTATAAAGCAAATTGTTGTCAAAAAACATCTGGGTGGTCAAAAAGTCGCAACCTGCGTCCACCTTCTCTTTAAGATGCATAATATCATCCTTTTGGGTGGCACTTTCAGGATGAATTTCGGGATAACAGGCACCGCCTATGCAAAAATCGGGGTTGGCGGATTTTAATTCTCTTACAAGGTCAATAGCGTGATTGTAATCCCATCTGCTGCGGTCTGCACCTTCAAGCTCAGGGGGAATATCACCTCTTAGAGCCATAACGTTTTCGATACCTGCAGCTTTAATTTCGGCAATTTTTTGCTTAACAGTCTCTTTTGTTGACGATACACAGGTAAGATGCTCTAAGGTAGGCACACCGTAAAGCTCTTTTATATTTTTTGCAATGTCAAGAGTGTATTTGCTTGTGCCGCCGCCTGCTCCGTACGTAACGCTCATAAAAGCAGGGCAAAGCTTTGCAATTTCTTCTGTAGCAGTTTTTACGCTATCAAAATTCATTTGGGTTTTAGGCGGAAAAACCTCAAAAGAAAGGGATAAAGCCTTTTGATTTAATAAATCAATAATTTTCATATAAGCACCACCTTACTAACGGTATTATAACTCTAACAACGGTTCAAATCAATACCTTATAACGAAAAAAAGCGGAGCAATGCTCCGCTTTAAATTACAGCTCAACAAATCTATATTCAGTTGAGGATGTTCTTGCCGCAAGACAAAGAGCGGCGCTGTCAATTCCTTGAGAAAGAGGAGCGCAGGATTTTGCCTCACCCTTCATTACGGCAACAAAGCTTTTTGCCAAGCCTTCGTCACCGCCAAAATGAGCACCCTTGTCGTTAGGGAATTTGTAGGATTCAACTACGTCAACGTCGTGACGGTAAAGGATAATTGCCTCTGAATGCCAGTCAAATTCCACCGTGCCCTTGTATCCAATAAAACGGGCGCCACGCTTTTTAGCACTGTTGCGAACAATGAAATCCTGAGAGTAAACTACGTGCATACCGCTTTCGTACTCGATAATAACGCTGCCGCTATCTTCGTTGCCTGTATCCACGGCAAAGCAACAATATTCACCCTTAGGCATATTGTCACCTGCGGCAAGTACGTTTTCAGGGCTTTCGGGGCAGGTTTTAGCATCGGGACAATCGGCGCATTTAAGACCTGCAGGCTTGTCACCCTTAAAAATCTGCTTGGATTTCATTGCACACAGTCTGACAGGCTTTTCACCCAAAATATAGTTTATATAATCCAGGTCGTGAGTTGCCTTCTGCAAGAAAAGGCCGCCCGTCTCATTCTCATCACGGTACCACTTGTGATAGTAACCGCGGGCATAGGTAACGTTGTTGTAGGCTTGCACGTGCTCAACCTTGCCGATTTTACCCGAATCAATAAGCTCTTTTACAAAGGCTAACATTTTTGAGGTGCGTAATGGGAAGGACACCACGGTTTTATCCTCCATATGAGGAATGGTCTTAAGCTTTTCAAGGTCATCGTATGTGGTGCAAACAGGCTTTTCAAGGAAAAGCGGCAGGTCGTACTTGGCAACCAAAAGGGCAAATTTTGTGTGTAACGAGCAACGGGTACCGATCAATACACCGTCAATTTTTTCGTTTTTAAGCATTTCATCGGCATCGGTGTAATACTTAACGTCTTTGTATTCTTCCTCTTTAAGATTTTCCCTTTTAACCTTTTCAATATCAATGTCGCAAACACAGCTTATCACTGCTTCACCCTTGCTGACTTTTTGTACCATTTTTGCCACGTGAGTAATTCTGTTTCCACAACCAATGATACCCATTTTAAGCATATAAAAGACCTCTTTTCAGTATGAATATTAGTTTGATTGCACAATTCTGCTAAACTGCTAATACAAGTGTAACTCTATTTAATTATATGTATATAGTTTTTTGCGCTGATAATTAGCACTTTTTTGCTATTGACAAAGACGGCAATATTAAATAAAATTAAATAAGTGGCATAAAAAAGGGGGGGATTAGGTGGCTTTTTTAAGTACAGAGGCAGTTTCCGCCGATTATCTTTCGGTAAACAGCTGTGGAATTTCTCGTATTCAAAGCAGGGATGCAGGCAGTTTCCGTCCAAACGGCAGAGTGGATTATCACATTTTGTACATTGCCGAGGGATGCTGCTACGTAACGGTTAACGGCGAAACCAAAGAGGCACCTGCAGGGTCGGTAGTTGTGTTTTTGCCAAAGCAACCCCAAGATTACAAATTTTATAAAGCTGATAAATCCGTATCCTACTATTTGCATTTTTCAGGCACCGCATGTGAGGATATTTTCAGGGATATGGGGCTTGATAGCAGTAATATTTACCGCATCGGCAAAAGCATAACCCTTGAAAAGTTGCTTAACACCCTTATTGACGAATACCGTCAGCAGATAAAATTCAGCAAATACAGAATGTCGGGCTTGCTTCTTGATATACTTTCGCTGATTGGCAGAAAAAACTCAAATACGCTCTATGGTAACCCTGCTATAAATCAAAAATTTGCAGAGATATGCAGTCTTATGGCAAAAAACTATTCAAAGGATATGACCGTCAAGGACTATGCCGATATGTGCAATTTAAGTGAAAGCCGCTTTTCCCATCGGTTTAGTGAGATAATAGGCACAAGCCCAAAGCAGTATATTATCAATCTGCGTATTGATGCCGCCAAAGAATTGCTTATAAATTCTGATATGTCGGTGTTGCAGATAGGGGAGACGGTTGGCTTTTTAACCCAAAACTATTTTAGTCGCATTTTCAAAAAACAAACGGGATTTTCACCCCTTTATTACAGAAATTTATATTAAAAAAGGCAGAAGTGTTATGAATTTATTTACTCAAAACGGCGAATTAACCGTACCGGGAATGATTGGTCTGGTAAAACAAAATCGGTTTATTTCACAACAAGTAAAGGAGGACAAATTGCCGACTTTTACGGAAGCAAAAGACAAACTACCTCAACCGGTATGGCAAGGTCACGACGATTACATTGATTGCTACTTTAAGGCGTGGCAACTTGCTTTTGGCAACCTGCGCAAGAGCAATGCAGATACGGGATTTGTATCTGACTATATAGATACGGCGTTTAACGGATGCTTATTTATGTGGGATTCGTCATTTATCCTTATGTTCGGCAAATACGCTGACCGCATTTTTAAATTTCAGTCTACCCTTGATAATTTTTATTCTCATCAGCATAACGACGGATTTATATGCCGTGAAATTCACGAAGAAACGGGCAAGGACCGATATGCCCGTCACGACTATTCCTCAACAGGCCCCGAGCTGATGCCTTGGTGCGAGTGGGAGTATTATCTTAACTTTGGTGACAAAGAACGGTTAGACAAGGTCTTTCCGCCTCTTATGGCATACCACAGATGGATGGCGGAGCATCGCACTTGGCAAGACGGCTCCTATTTTTCATCAGGCTGGGGTTGCGGAATGGATAACATTCCACGTCTGCAAGATAAGTATTCCCCTGTATTTAGTCACGGTCATATGGTGTGGGTTGACACCTGTATGCAAGAACTGTTTGTTTGCAATATACTTATGGATATGGCAAGCGAATTGGGTAAGCCTGAATATATAGATGAACTTAAAACCGAACGCGACAATCTTGAAGGAATAATCAATCAAAAATTGTGGGATGAAAAAAGCGGATTTTACTACGATTTGTGGAAAAACGGTCAGCTTAATATGGTGCGCCATATCGGTGCCTATTGGGCGCTTATCTCTCAGTGTGCGTCCGTTGACCGCGCCCAAAGAATGATTGCCTATCTTACCGATGAAAATGAATTTGCTACCCCTCATCCTATTCCTGCTCTGTCAAAATCCGACCCGCATTTTGAAGAAACCGGCAGATATTGGTGTGGTGGAGTATGGGCTCCCACCAACTATATGGTGCTAAAAGGGTTGGATAAATACGGAAAGTACACTCTTGCTCACCAAATTGCCAAAAAGCATCTTGATAACGTAGTCGAGGTCTTTAAAAAAGAAGGCACACTTTTTGAAAACTATGCTCCAAAGGGTAACGAAAAGGGCAATCCGGCAAAGCCTGATTTTGTGGGTTGGACGGGACTTGTACCCATTTCAGTGCTTTTTGAGTACGTTTTTGGAATTAAGCCTGATGCAAAAAACAACCGCATTGTATGGAATATAGAGCTTACCGAAAAACACGGCGTTGAGCAATATCCCTTTGGCACTGAGGGTGAGTTGACCCTTATGTGCGAGGCACGGCAAAATGCTGACGAAAAGCCTCAAATCACCTTTAAGTCCAATATACCCCTTGAGTTAGAAGTCAGATGGGGTAAAGACCAAACAATGATTATCAAAGCATAAAAAATAAAGTTCCCTTTTGGGAACTTTATTTTTTATGCCATAGTTTTTAACATTTCAAGGGTAACTTCGTATTTGCAGGGCTCACCTTTAATAAAACGCTCATACTCGTCAAGCATATATTCACCCATTCGCTTTACCTCCTCACCGTTACTTCCTGCAATGTGAGGGGTAATATAGCAGTTGGGCAAATCAAAAAACTCGCTATCGGGCAGAGGAGGCTCGGGGTCGGTAACGTCTAAAATTGCTACAACATCGGGGCGGTCTTTAAGTACCTTAATCAAATCTGCCTCAACAACCTGTGCGCCTCTTCCCGTATTCAAAAAGGTGGAGTAGGGAAGCATTTTGCTAAACAGTTTTTCGTTAAGCATACCCTTTGTTTGCTCATTGTTTGCAAGATGGTTTGATACCACGTTGCACCTTTTAAACAACTGCTCAAGCGTAACCTTTTCTACGCCCAATTCTTTTGCCTTTTCATCGGGCAAAAAGGGGTCAAACACCAAAACGTCAAGCTTATAAGCCTTAAGCATATCAATAACAAGCTTGCCAATCATACCTGCACCGATAATACCAACGGTTGCGCCGTAATTACCCACAAAATTCTTAACCAACTCTTTGCCTGCCTCACGGTCGCGACTGATAGGCAAAGCGTGAAAAAAGCTCTTGTTGGCAAGTATAATCTGTGCTACGGTATATTCCGCAACAGGCACGGCGTTAGCCGCCCAAGCAGAAAAAACCTTAACACCGCATTCTAAAAAAGGATGGGCAAAGTATTGCACACTGCCTGCCCCGTAAAAGACGCATTTTAGGTTAGGCAGACAGGCTTTAATCTCCTCTGGGGAAAATTTGCTCATACCCCAAGTAGAAAAAATATATTCGGTATCCTTAAAGGCATCGGGATTGTTTAAAATCTCTTCACGATTGTAAAATTTTTCGTCGCTACCGTAAACCCTTTTTATATCGTTAGGGTTTTCGCAAATATAAATTTTTTTCATTGCAAAGTCTCCTCCACAATCTCTTTAAGTGCTTTTGCCTCTGTCGGCAAGGATGAAAATTCATTATCGGGCATAAACTCCAACAAAAGAGCGTTGCCGTCAAAACAATCAAGGTACTTTTTCCACACCTCTTTGCCGTCACCAAGAGGATACTTGTTATCACCCTCCCAGTTAAAGACATGCAAATGATAGGTGTAATCTTTAAGCAGTTTAGCGCACAGTATATTTTCCTCAACGGTGCGGTATTGGTTGGGTTGCCAGTACATTCTGAAATGCTTGGAATTAACAGCCTGCATCAGTTCAAGGGCAGATTCCTTTGTATTGGTGTAGGTGTTGTTGTGACATTCCATACACAAGACTACACCCTCTGTCTCGGCAATTTTTGCCGCCTCTTTGCACTGCTCAAAAAGAGTCGACTTTTCTGCCTCAGAGTAATCCTGACTGTTTTTTGCTCCACACCACAAGCGGATTATATCGGTGCCAAGAATTTTGGCGGCATCAACGTAGCCCTTTATCTCTGAAACTTCGTTTACACCAAAGCGGAAGTAGGTGCCGTAGGATGAACAACCAATGCCGTATTCTTTTTGCAGATTAACTATGCTTTTAAGGTTTTCGGTGTCGTTACAGGGCGCGTGCACGTCACTGCCCCATTCGATATACTCAAGACCGCATTCTTTCATAGCCTTTAGTATTTCTTCGGGGGAGTGCTTTCTGAATGAAATTGAAACCAAACCCAATTTAAAACTCATTTGTTACACCCACTTTAATATACGTTTTTGTTTTCTCTGTATGTACGCCAAATGTTCTCGAAAAAGTCGTCGCTGTCGGGCAAGGGACGAACGTCTCGCATTTCATATACAAAGCCGTCGTCGGTCAGATAAACCTCTTGAATCTTTGAGGTGTCAGATATATCTTCGTTAAGCATAGCAGTAATCACTGCACTTTGAGTAAAAAGAATATCCTTTAATTTGTAGTATAAAAATACTCTTTTGCGACTGCTTGGAAGCGCGTTAGTTTCAAGCTTTGCAATCTCTTTTACCGTTTCGTCAAGGGCAATTTTGATTTTGTCCTTGTCACGTACCGCGGCGGCGTTATCACTCATACGCCTTTGCGCCGCAAGAATAAGCCCGTCAAGATTATCATCAACGGCTCTTGTTGGCTTAACAACGGATTTTGCCGCTTTTATGGCAATTTGCCTGAAATCTTCACTGTTAGTTTTAGCATTAGGGTTTTGCGCAATATACTGAGCGGCTCTCAAACTGCCAACCTGCCCTGCATTCAGTGCCGAGCCACCGGGACGGCTTATTCCGTGGGTGCCTGCACACTCACCTGCGGCAAAAAGACCGCGAACTGAAGTCTGCCACCACATATCAACGGCAATACCGCCGTTGTTGTGTTGAGCGCAAAGGGCAATTTCAAGATATTCCTTTGTAATGTCCACACCCTTACTGCTATAAAGCTCAATGGCAGGGGTGTTCATTTTTGCAAGCCTTTCAATAGGTGTGCCAAAGGTAGCCTCTGCCTTAACAAGATAATCCCTTGCTTCATCAGACAAGCGTTCGTAATCAATATTCTCAAGCCCGAAGGGATTTTTGGTAAAATCAAGATAAACCTTGCGACCCTTTACAACACACTCGTTGTAAACAATCATATCAATTTGTGAAGAGCCTTTTTCGGCTTTTTTTGGGTCAAAGGGCCATTGATAGCCTTTAAGGAAAACAAGGCTTAAGGCGGTGTAAGCATCGCCTAAATAGTCGGTTAGGAACTCATACTCGTTGCCCTCCTTATCGACCGAAACAAATCGGGGAAGCACTTGCATATATGTGCCCGACACGTTCCAACGTGGATTTACAGAGGCAAGTCCGTATTGCCACATAGTCAGATTTTGAGCCTTTGCGCCCGCTAAAAGAGCAAGACTTGTGGTGCCTGTATGACACTGTGGATATACACTGTCAGCATAAATTCCTGCAGGACCGCCTGTTGCCATAACCACGTTGCCACAACTAAAGGCAACAGGGGAGCCGTCATTCACGTTAATGCAGAGCAGACCGCAAACTGCACCATCATTTTTAAGAATTTCTACCGCAAGGTAATCGTTGAAAATTTTTATTCCTAACTGATTAGCCTTATTCTGCAAGGCTTCGGTCATAAATTTTGATGTAAGAGGGCCTGCCGATGTAGCGCGAGCATATGGGTCGTGGTCGGTTTTGTAACCAACGTATTCGCCGTAACGATTAACGGGAAATTCCACACCCAACTCACACAAATTCATAAAAGAGCGCACCGAAAGTGCCGCCTCGCACAAGGCATTGTCACCGTCAACACAACCGCCTGCAAACAGGTTTTCAGCCATTTGGCGCACACTGTCGGGACTGTCGCCGCCAAGACCTAATTTGTAATAGGTCTGCTTGTCACTGCCTGTGTTACGAGACGTGCCGCAGTTAACCCCTTCGGTAACAATAGCAACGTTTACGCCCATTTCTTTAAGTCGGCAAGCGGCATTGTAGCCTGCCGCACCCGTACCGATTACAATAGCATCTAAAACGTAGGTTGTCATCACAATCTCCTAATATGAAATCCGCCGTCAACGTCCAACGACTGACCTGTCACGTATGGCAAAGCACCGCTGCACAAAGCCCAAACGGCATCGGCAATATCCTCAGGCTGACCCCAACGCTTGATAGGAAGAAGTCCTCCATCAATAAGAGCATCGTACTTTGCCTTAACCTTGTCGGTCATACCTGTTGCAATAATACCGGGACGAATTTCGTTAACGGTAATGCCGTATTCTGCAAGACGGTCGGCAAACAGAGTGGTTATCATAGTAACCCCCGCTTTTGAAATGCAATATTCACCGCGAGAAACGGAACTTGTGTAACCCGACATGGAAGAAATATTTACAATGCTGCCGCTATTGTTTTTAACCATTTCATTTGCAACTAACTGAGTAAGGAAAAGGGTACCCTTGGTGTTGATATTCATAACAAAATCGTAACTTTCCTCGGTCATTTCAAGAATGTCGGCGCGTACCTTTGGCGCAACTCCTGCAACGTTAACAAGAATGTCGATTTTGCCGTATTTTTCAACGGCAAGGTTTACATAACTCTTGCGACTTTCATCCTTGCTCAAGTCACCTTGAAAATAGGTAAACTCACCCTCTAATTCACAGGGCATTTGTGGTGCAACGTCCATACCAACAACGGCGACGCCGTTTGCTAACAGCTTTTTTGCAGTTGCAAGACCTATACCGCCTGCAACGCCTGTAACCAATGCAGTTTTCATTTTACATTCTCCTCAAAACGATAGAAATGGTTGCCTTGTCACCCGTTTTATAAACAAATTTAATTCTGTTCATTTTATCGGTGCCCCAAGAGCTTGTAAGGGATTTGTCACCCTCAAAATCAACATAGTCAAGTAGGATTTCGCAGTCCGTATCGGTGGTTAACATAAAATTGTCACCTATAACAACCTTGCCATCTTCAACTCTGACGTCAAGGTGAGTAACAAAGTGTTCTGCAACAGTGTTGGAGGCATTTTCAAACACAAAACTATCGGTCAAAAGTATGCTGTCATCGGTGGGCTCAATAACTCTGCTTACAGATTTTAAACCTGCGTTTTTATCATATGCACCTTCAAAATCAATTACGGTTTTTTTGCCGTCAACATCAAAGCGGTTGCATTTGAATTCTGCGCCGAAGGGCTCTTCGCAACCGTTGATTACGGGCAGATTGTGCCAACCTGACTGCATAGTCCAAATTTCATAACGGTGCTCAGAAAAGGTCTTTTTGGTATAGACGCCGCAACCGGGGTCAACAAGTACGGGATTGTTGTCGTAAAAAGCCAAAAAACTGCCAACGTCGTTGTGGTTATGGCTTTCGTGATTAAAGCCGCCCTTTGCGGCATAAAACCACTTGCCGTTTCTGATATAGCAGTTTTGCAAATCGGGCAAAACACAGATTTCGTCAGGGCTAAACTCTTTGTCTGGAAGGCTTTCTATATCCTTGGCATAAATAATGGAGTAAAGACTGCGCATAACCTGACTGCTATTTAAAACTCCACAAACGCTGTTCCTTGCTTTTGCAAAGGTAAAGAAGTTTTCATCTTCTGTACGTAAACCGCACATATATGCCAAAATCGGCACGGCACCCGAAACTGCTTTAGGTGAGCCGTCGGCAAAGTTAACCACCCAATTATCCCAAATGTAAGGTCGGTAAATGAATTTTAAAATATTTTTAAGTTTTTCATCTTTGAAAAGGTTAATGACGCCATTTGTTGCAAGGTACACGTGATTGCAAAATTCAAACAGCTTACCGCCTGCGTGTAACCAATAAACATACCCCTCATCGCAACCGCCGTCTTCGGGCATAGCATTGTAGTAATTGTCAATTTCGGTAAACAGCTTTTTGATAGCGGCGTCAAGAATGGGGCGCTCAACCTCCATTAGCAAGTAAGAAGCAAGCACATTTGAAAGCACCCAAGGATTCCAGTTGTTAGGCTTCCTTTTGCTGTCGTATCCAAACCACCAGTAGTCAGTGCGCACAAGATAGGTGTCAAGAATTCGCTCCTTAATATTCTTTTTCATAATACTCAAAATTTCGGGGCAAAACTCGTTAAGCTCATCATAAAAGGCATAGTAAATAGCGGAAAGCAGTGCCGAAGTTTCAGCAGAAAACAACTCAATATGTCTGGGGAATCCCATAGGGATGTTTTGACCCTGAATGGCACAGTGGGCAGAAATAGTCCAAGCGGTCTCTTCACAAATGATATAGATGCCGTCAACAATATCGGGCAAAAATCTGCCTTTGTACTCTAATAATTCACCGTAAAAGAGGGCGGCCAAAGCGTTGCGACGGGCAAAATAAGGCGTCTCTTGAGCAACACGATTACCTTCTTTTATAAACGCCATATGCTGAGTAGCTCTGATAATAGGCCATTCAAAGCCAAGATACTCCTCTGCTGCTTTAACGACTTCTACATTATACTTCGTATTCCAAAATTCGCGGTCATTTGCCTTGGGAAAAATATGATTGCTAAAATCAATCTCTTTAAATTTTTGCTTGTCGGTCCATTCAAAAAACATAATCATTTACCTCCGCAAAACTCTTTATAAATCGGCGCATACACGTCCTTATCCCTGATTACGCAACCTGGGGTAGAGCCTGCACGCATAATTTCAGTGCACTTTGAACAACATATGCAAATCTTGTTTTTGTCAAGTTTGCCCTTTGCCATAATATCCTTTGCAAAATCGGGATAGGCAAATATAGTTCTGCCAAAACCGGCAAAATCAAAACCGTTATTCTTAATGTAGGCGGCGGCAACGTTAGGCGCCGCAACACCAAGATATGAAAGAGCAGAACTGATTATCGCCATATCGGGTATTTGAGCTTTAAGCCTTACAGTACCCTCAAGCACCCGCTTAACCCCTTCAAGAGGATGTTCCTCAGCGGTATAACCGCCTAAAGCAAAGGGACGGTTAACGTGGGGGTTAAAGTAGGGGTTACCCATGGTGATGTTAATAATCCGCATACCGTAATCGTACAGTTGTTTAATAAGCCATTCGGGTTCGGTATGGTCAAAATCAAGACTGCCGTCAGTTTTAACACCAAATCCGTATGGATAGGGAAAGCCGTCATAAACGTTAAGTCGGGTTGACACAATAAAGTCCTTTGAGCAACCTTCTATTGCACCTTTTACACTTTCACGAAGGAGCCTTGTTCTGTTTTCAAGACTGCCGCCGTAACGTCCATCGCGATTATATGCTGATAGCAATTCACTGTTAAGGTAGCGGTGACAGCACTTAATATCCACACCGTCAAAGCCTGCTTTTTCGGCAAGAATGGCACCCTTTACAAGTGCCTCACCCACACGGTCAAGATAATCGTCGCTAACAATTCTGTCAGTCGGGATGGGATTGCCTTTTTCAAAAATGGGATTGTTGTATGCAATAAGGGGAGCAGGAACTCCGTTAGGCTTGGAGTATCTGCCCGAATGGGTTGCCTGCATAATGATTAACGGCTCATACCCGTTGGTTTTAATGGCGGTCTCTTTAATATCTGCAACCTGACGTTTAAAATCGTCAAGTGTACTATCGTTTATGTATAACTGACGGGGATTAGCCCTGCCTTCATTCATAACTGCAGTTGCTTCATACCAAATGATGCCTGCGCCGCCCTTTGCAAATCGGTCATAGCGGCGCTTGGTGAGGGTGTCGGGTCGACCGTCAGCAGTGCCGTCACACCCCTCCATTGCTTGACAGGCAAGTCGGTTATACGCAGTTTTGTTTGCAACGTTTATCGGCTGATTAAGTATGCCCACGTCACTGCTAAAAGGCAAATTTGTGCCAAGTAAGTCGTTTTGAGTTTTGAAGTCGTCGTAAGAGGAATACACCTTTCTTATCATACTATCACTCCTTTAGTTTGATTTTACAATATTTTTTCTGCACATACAATATAAATGTTGCTTTTTATTATGTAAATCTTGCAAAACCCACTGCTTGATGTTATAATAAAAACAAAAGGAGGGAGTATTAGTGGAGAACTTGGTCTTGCGCGCCTATTTTTCAGATAACGCCTTAAAAAAGCATTCTCATTATCACGACTGTCATCAGATAATTTTTGTTACCAAGGGCAAGGCGCAGTTTTGTGTAAATGAGGCAATTTATGATGCATCCGCGGGCAGTGTAATGATATTCAGCCGCTACGAAAACCACGCCATAAATATAAGCAGTGACAGTTATGAGCGGTACGTACTCCATATTCATCCCTCTGCCGACGTCCGTCAAAACAAAACCTATGCGATTTTTTCTAACCGTCCTGCCGGATTTAATAATTTGATCAATGTAAGCGACAACCTAAGCCAATTTAAAGATTTGTTTGCTCGAATTACAGACGAATTTAATCACGCCGACAAAATGAGCGAAGATATGCTGCAACTGCTTGTGGATCAATTGCTTATCTTGATTTGTCGCCGCCTGCCTGATGAAATTTTGTCCTTTGACGAGGCAGATTTTGAGACGGTAGCAGACGTTCAACGCCGCTTTGAAAAGGAGTATTACAAACGCTACACCTTGAATGAGCTTGCAAAAGAGTATAGCATCAGCTCGTCATCCCTTTCTCATCAGTTCAAAAGGATAACAGGGGCATCGGTTATGGGATATTTGCAAAGCTGCAGAATTGCAACGGCGAAAAAGTACCTTTCAAAAACCAATATGGATATAGGTGAAATAGTGGAGCGTTGCGGCTTTTCAGACAACAGTAATTTTAGCAGAACCTTTAAGAATATGTGCGGAATGTCACCCTCACAGTTCAGAGAAAAATATAAATAATAAAAGGTATAAATAAACAACCGAGGTAAACTGTTACCTCGGTTGAATTTGTTAGTCAAACATTCTAAGAATTGCTTCTTTAGGAATAGCACCCACGTTTTCGGCGGTGATTTTGCCCTCTTTCACAACAAAAAGAGCAGGGATGCTCATTATTCCAAACTTTTGAGCAAGCAAAGGCTCCTCGTCAACGTTCACCTTGCACACTGCAAACTGAGGATATTCCTCGGCAATTTCCTCAACGATGGGAGATACCATCTGACAAGGGCCGCACCAATCGGCATAAAAATCAATAAGCACGGGCTTTGCGTTTTTCATAACCTCTTGCTCAAAATTTGCGGCGGTTAGTTTAGTAACACTCATTTCATAGCCTCCTTAATCTTTTGATTTGTAATAGAGCATACAGTGGCAGTAGCCCTCAAAATCAGGGTCTGCAATCTGTTCTCTGAATTCCTTGCAAATGCACTTAAATTCTTCGGTTTTGGGCAGTCGGCAAGGACAGTAGCCGTCACGCTTTTTAAGACCTTCTTTAATTTTTGCAACAACCTCTTTGTTGTCGTTAAGTCTTACAGCCATATTGCTCACTCCTTAGGTGTATTTTAACCCGAATAAAAAATTACATTCCGTCAATATAACGGCAGGCGGCAACGGCGGCAACAGCGCCGTCTGCGGTAGCAGTGGCAACCTGACGCACCTGCTTTTTGCGGCAGTCACCTGCAACGAAAATTCCCTTTGTCTTGGTCAGGCAATCTTCACCTGCGTCAATATATCCTGCCTTGTCTAAATCGGCAAGGTGGCAAAATGCTTCGTTTTCAGGTACAAGACCGATGGCAACAAACATTCCGTCTGCCTTGATTTCGGCGGTAGCACCGTCACTCACACGCTTTGTAATAACGCCGCTAAAGGCATCGCCGTCAGGGATGGCATCAATAACGGTGCCTGTAATAATTTCAACGTTATCACGCTTTTTAAGAATATCCTGCAACTGTTGTTCACCTGTCAAAAAGTCAAGGTTTTGCACCACGTAAACCTTTTTGCAGGTTTCACTAAGCAATACAGCCTCTTGCAATGCAGAGTTACCTCCGCCAACAAGAATAACTTCCTTATCCTTGTAAAAAGCGCCGTCACAAACTGCACAGAAAGAGATGCCTTCACCGATAAATTTTTCTTCGTTTTCAAGGCCTAAATGTCTGTGCTTAGCGCCGTTTGCGATAATAACAGCCTTACCCTCGTAAGCGTTACCGTCTTCGGTAGTAACTATTTTTACGTCACCCTTATCCTCAATGCCGGTGACTGTTTCAACCTCAACCTCGGCACCTTGAGCCAGAGCCTGCTCAACCATAAGGTCGGCAAGGCCACTGCCACTGATGCTTTCAAAAGCAGGATAATTCTCTACCTTTGGGGAAAAGGTGATTTGACCGCCAAAAGCACCCTTTTCAAGAAGCAGCACGCTTTTGTTGGCGCGACGGGCGTATATTGCGGCGGTAAGTCCTGCAGGACCTGCACCGATAACTATAATATCATACATAACTACACATCCTTAAAAATAACGGGCGGAGTTAACTCCGCCCGTTTTGGTCATTAACCTTGAACGGTTTGAATGAACTTTTTAACGTTGGGAACAGAAACGAACTTCTCGGTCTTGCCGTCTTTAATTACAACAAGAGTGGGAGCCTGTTTGATACCAAAGGCCTCGGTCAACTCTTTGTTCTGCTCGGCAAGCAGGTGGGTGTATTCAATTTCTGCCTTCTTAAGCAGGCTTTCTGCAACCTTGCAGTTGGGGCAGGTGGCAGATGCAAACAGATAAATACCGTCTTCAAGAGCAACGGGCTGCATCTGAGCAACACAAGAGCAGGTCTCCTGAACAACACCGCTTCTGGTCATAACAGAGTTTGCGATGTCGTAGGTCTTACGCTCTTTATATTCTTGTGCCTTACCGTCATTCCAGTTCTTAACAGGACGATAGTAACCGGTAATACGGCTATAAACCTCGGTATCCTTGCCACACTTAGGACAGGTGTACTTCTCACCTGCAATATATCCGTGCTCGGGACATACAGAATAGGTGGGAGACAAGGTGTAATAGGGCAGACGGTAGTTTTCTGCAATCTTGCGGATGATAGATGCGGCAGCACGCCAGTCAGGAAGCTTCTCGCCGATAAATGCATGGAAAACGGTGCCTGAGGTGTAAAGGGTCTGCAACTCATCCTGAATGTCAAGAGCAGTAAAGATATCGTCGGTGTAGCATACAGGCAGATGTGAAGAGTTGGTGTAATATGGGGTCTCTGCATCTGAAGCACAAATGATATCGGGGTAACGCTTGCGGTCGTGCTTTGCAAGACGGAAGGATGTAGACTCGGCAGGAGTAGCCTCAAGGTTGTAGAGGTCGCCGTACATCTCTTGATAGTCGGAAAGACGCTCACGCATATGGTTAAGCACGTTCTTGGTGAATTCCTGAGTTTCGGGATGGGTCATATCCTTACCAATCCACTTAGCGTTAAGACCTGCTTCGTTCATACCAACAAGACCGATGGTAGAGAAGTGGTTGTTAAAGGTGCCAAGGTAACGCTTGGTGTAGGGGTAAAGACCCTCGTCAAGCAAGCGGGTAATGATGGTACGCTTAACCTTAAGTGAGCGGGCGGCAATATCCATCATATGGTCAAGGCGCTTGTAGAAGTCTGCCTCATCGCTTGCAAGATATGCGATACGGGGCATATTGATGGTAACAACACCAACAGAACCGGTGCTTTCGCCGCTGCCGAAGAAGCCGCCTGACTTCTTGCGAAGCTCGCGGAGGTCAAGACGAAGTCTGCAGCACATACTGCGAACGTCGGATGGCTCCATATCACTGTTAACGTAGTTAGAGAAGTAGGGGGTGCCGTATTTAGAGGTCATCTCAAACAACAGCTTGTTGTTTTCGGTTTCAGACCAGTCAAAGTCACGGGTGATAGAGTAGGTAGGAATAGGATACTGGAAGCCTCTGCCGTTGGCGTCGCCTTCAATCATAATTTCGATGAAAGCACGGTTAACCATATCCATTTCTTTCTTACAATCCTTGTACTTGAAGTCCATACGCTTGCCGCCAACGATAGCATACTCGTCAGCAAGGTCAGCAGGAACAGTCCAGTCAAGAGTGATGTTGGTAAAGGGTGACTGAGTACCCCAACGGCTGGGAGTATTTACACCGAAAATAAAGGACTCAATGCACTTCTTAACCTGATCGTAGCTAAGGTTATCGGCCTTAACAAAAGGAGCAAGATAGGTGTCAAATGATGAGAAAGCCTGTGCGCCTGCCCACTCGTTTTGCATAATACCAAGGAAGTTTACCATCTGATTGCAAAGGGTTGCAAGATGCTTTGCAGGTGCAGATGTAATCTTACCGCCAACACCGCCAAGACCTTCCTCAATCAACTGCTTAAGTGACCAACCTGCGCAGTAACCGGTAAGCATAGACAGGTCGTGAATGTGAATGTCGGCATTCTTGTGAGCATTGCCGATTTCGTCGTCATAAATCTCGCTAAGCCAATAGTTAGCGGTGATAGCACCTGAGTTGCTGAGAATGAGACCGCCAACAGAATAGGTAACGGTAGAATTCTCCTTAACACGCCAGTCGGTGCTCTTAACGTATTGGTCAACAATCTCCTTATAGTCAAGGATGGTTGACTTCATATTACGTAACTTTTCACGCTGACGGCGATAGAGGATGTATGCCTTTGCAACGTCGGCATAGCCTGCTTGAACAAGCACTGCTTCAACGCTGTCCTGAATATCTTCAACGGCAACAACACCGTCTACAATCTTGGGCTCATAGTCAGATGTAACCTTCAGTGCCAAGAAATCGATGATGTCAGTGTTAAACTGACGCTCGCAAGCCTCAAATGCCTGAGTGATAGCATCGGAAATCTTTTTAAGGTTAAAATCTGCAACTTTTCCGTCTCTTTTAATTACCTTATACATTTTTACTCCTCACTTTCTAATTTTGTCCCCTAAGTTGTGCATGGGGAATATATTTTTTAATAATTGACAATAAATCGCGCATTTCGTCTTCATCAAAAGCCTCGCCCTTATCAAGCAGATTGCCCGAATCAACAAAACGCTGTATATAATAGTGCTCACAACCTTGGAGCCATTGTCCGATTTTGTGGAAATCCGCAGAGGTGTGAATACCCTTAACTGCGGTGGTGCGGAATTCGTGGTCAACGCCACTTTGACGGAGTATATCCACACTCTCTTTATACTTATTTATATCAAGCTCTACTCCTGTTGCAAGAGGGTATCCCTCAGGGGAGCTTTTAACGTCCATCGCAACGTAGTCAACAAGACCTGTGCTGAGCAATGCTTTAAGTCGGTCAGGCATACTGCCGTTTGTGTCAAGCTTGACGGCATACCCCATATCCTTAATCTTCTTAATAAACTCTGCAATGTCCTTTTGAAGAAGTGGCTCACCACCTGTGATACAAACCCCGTCAAGTATGCCTTTTCGCTTTGAAAGATAGTCTAACACGTCGTTTGTGGCATCACTATATGTTGTGGGTTCAAGCACAAGGGAACTGTTGTGACAAAACGGGCAACGCAAATTGCAACCGCCTGTAAAGAGGGTGCAGGCTACTTTGCCCGGAAAATCAAGCAAAGTAAGCTTTTGAAAACCTTGAATATTCATATAAAACGCTTCCTTTGCCGAAGTGTGCTTGTCAAGTATAGCACACTATATATTCTCTGTCAATAGAAAAAACACAAAATATTGGGTTTATTTTTGTAACCGTTACAAGATATTGTTGCCTTTTTTCACATTAAATTTGTACAATTTTAATGTTACTGATAGAAAGAGTCCTCTGCGTCAAATTGGCTTTTAAGCTCTGTTAAAGCCTTTTTTTCAATGCGCGACACGTAAGAACGGGATATTTTAAGCCTTTTCGCAACCTCTCGTTGAGGTAGAGGGTCCTGTCCGCCAAGCCCGTACCGCAAACACAATATATCGTGTTCACGCTTGTCAAGAGTTTTCATAAATCGGTTTAGTTGCTCAATATTTACTGCAAGGTCAACGTTATCGGCAATATTGTCGTCGCAGGCAATCACGTCAATAAGAGTAAGAGTATTGCCTTCTCGATCGGTTTCAATAGGCTCGTTGACCGAAACGTCGTTGGCAGATTTTTTGCGGTTTCTGAAAAACATCAGTATTTCATTTTCAATGCATCTTGAGGCATAGGTGGCAAAACGGGTGCCTTTTTCAGCATTAAAGGACTCAACCCCTTTTATCAGACCGATTGTGCCTATTGATATAAGGTCATCTTGCTCAATATCGGGTGAAAAATACTTTTTAGCAATATGAACAACAAGACGAAGATTATGCTCAATAAGCTTGCTTCGGGCATCTTGGTCACCCTTTGCCATTTTCATAAAACATTCCTGCTCATCCTTTTGGGATAATGCCTTAGGAAATTTTCCTGACTGATTGACGTGTAAAACAAAAAATAAAAAATGCTCAATGGCAGCCAATATTTCAAACATAGCTTAAGCCCCCTTCACTAAATACTATGTTTGGGACAAATCTCAACTTGCAAGTCCACGTATTGCACTGTGAATATTTTTGCGATATTATAAATGTAGGAGTAAAATGCCTTTATTTGGAGGAACTGACAATGAATGACCCTGTTATTAACACCGAAACAAAGAAAAAGCACCCTCACATAAAAAGAATTTTTGTGAGGGCAGAATATCCGTATATTGATGAAAGCTATAAAGCATACCTATTAGAAAGTTATGAGGATACCTATTTTCCAAAATCGGTGCTCGGTGCAGGTAAAGCAA
>JAFQWE010000033.1 GCA_017407645.1 Clostridia bacterium
ATTGTAGGGGAGGGCTTCCATGCCCTCCCGACATTGATGTATCAGTTACGTAACGGGAGGGGACAGAGCCCCTCCCCTACAGCTCGCCATAAAAATGATATAACATTTTGCAATGGGACGTCGAGGACGCCGTCCCCTACGGAATGTCCCTTATCAGGTTTGTTCTGATTTGACTGATGACCAAAGGTCGCCTGCAAACTCTAATTTGCAAAGCACAATAAAAGCACCCGATGCGATTTAAACTTAACTGCATCGGGTGCTATTCTTTTTCAAAGCGGATTATGTCGCTGACCTCACAGTCAAGCGCATAGCAAAGTGCATCAAGAGTTTTTGTGTTAATAGCCTCGCCTTTTTTCATTCTGTGTAATGTGTTGGCCGAAAAACCCTGTTTAAAAATCAAATAGTATTCGGTTATGCCTTTTTTTAGAAGAGTATCATAAAAAGGTTTATAACTAATCATTTTGCTCACCGAGATTATATTATCATACTCAATCTCTTGACAATACTCAAAATGTTGAGTATAATGTAGCCAAATTATGGTTGGAGGTATAAGGTTATGTACTGCTTGAAATGCGGTCAGCAGATTGAGGATACTGCGATGAATTGTCCTTACTGCGGTTGTGCTACAGAAAACGCGGGTGTCGATTCTTTGGATTTCGTTTCGGAGGAAAATGCAAAATCCGCACATACCCTTTCTATGGTCAGTATAGTTCTCGGTGGTGTGGGTATCATTATTGCCTGGCTTTTTGCTTTGTTCGGCTATATTTTCGGCGGTGTGGCACTCGCAATTGCTTTTGCGGCTAAAGGTAAAAATGCAAACGAAAAAAAGGTAGATATTGCGATTATTATATCGGCCTTAACACTTGGCTGCTCTGTTCTGAATTCAATTATTGGTATGTCAATGATGTCAGCGTTGATATAAGGGGGATATTTATGTTTTGTCCTGCGTGCGGAAAATCTTTACCGGACAACAGTCTTTTTTGCTCGGGCTGCGGTAAACAGATTTTGCCGTCAAAGAATAGCGGCTCTCCTGTGACAAGGGTTGAAGCGGTTGCGCCGCCTGTGCAAAATGAAGGCGTTAAAAAGCTGACTGATGTTATGAAAGAGAATAAAACTCAAGGTAATGCGCCGATGGTTATATATTTGGTTTCACCGGCAGATGAATTGAAAAAGTTCAAAGAGCTTTTGGATTCAGATGTTATCACACAAGAAGAATTTAATATAAAGAAAAAGCAATTACTCGGATTATAACAGAAAACACTGTGAATTCTCTGCAAGGAGAGTTTGCAGTGTTTTTTGTTAATACTTTATTAATATTTATATGTTAAACTACGTTAAGTTATTTGTGTCACTATGCCCTTAGGGCGACGGAAAGGCTGTAAATCCAATGAAAATCTCTGTTCTTCTTGCCGCGTACAACGGCGAAATGTACATATCGGAGCAGATTTCTTCAATCCTTCCCCAGCTTGGAGAGGATGACGAGCTGATAATTTCGGACGACAGCCCCAACGGCAACACTCTTGCCGCCGTTGAGCCTTTTCTGTCAGACAAACGGGTTAAGTACGTCAAGGGCCCGCAAAAGGGTGTTGATGCCAACAAGGAATTCCTTTTCGGTGTCTGCACGGGCGATGTTGCCTTTTTGTGCGACCAGGACGACGTGTGGCTGCCCGACAAGGTTGAAAAGGTTATGGCACAGATAAATTCGGGTGCGGGCTGTGTGCTTCACAACGCATACCTGACCGATGCCGACCTCAATAAAACGGGGCAGACCCTTTTCGGCA
>JAFQWE010000001.1 GCA_017407645.1 Clostridia bacterium
AGATAGGCTGGGTTTCTCTCACGATTTTGTCGCAGTCAATTCCCTTTGCAAGGGTGATTTCACGACATTCTTCAACAGAGTTAATTCCGTATTCTTTCAATACGGCGTTAATCTTATCTATACGTCTTTCGTAACCTTCAAATAAAGCCATTATAGCGTACCTCCTTATTATTCTTTACGGGGGTCAATGTACTTAACGGCATCGGCAAAGCGGCCATAGGTACCCATTGACTTTTCGTATGCTTCGTTAGGCTCCATACCCTTTTTGATGAAATCGGTCATCTTGCCAAGAGAAACAAATTCGTAGCCGATAACCTCGTCGTTTTCATCAAGAGCCATTCTGGTGCAGTAGCCCTCGGTCATTTCAAGGTAGCGCACGCCCTTAGCCTTGGTGCCGTACATGGTACCAACCATTGAACGCTCGCCCTTACCCAAGTCTTCCATACCGGCGCCGATAACAAGGCCGCCCTCGGAGAATGCAGACTGTGAACGACCGTATACGATTTGCAGGAACAACTCGCGCATAGCGGTGTTGATAGCATCGCAAACAAGGTCAGTGTTAAGAGCCTCAAGCAAGGTTTTGCCGGGCAAAATTTCGGCAGCCATAGCGGCAGAGTGGGTCATACCTGAGCAGCCGATGGTTTCAACCAAAGCTTCTTCAATAATACCGTCCTTAACGTTAAGTGACAGCTTGCATGCACCCTGCTGAGGAGCGCACCAGCCAACACCGTGAGTGTAGGCAGAGATATCGGTAATCTCTTTAGCCTGAACCCATTTGCCTTCTTCGGGGATGGGAGCAGGACCGTGATGCGGGCCCTTAGCGATGGGGCACATTTGTTCTACTTCATGAGAATAATTCATGATTTGACTCCTTTCGTTTGTAAAGGCGTTTTTAACACCCATTATTTTACGCATAACATTATATAACAGAATGCGCAACATATCAAGGCTTATTTATATTTTTGGTAAAATGAGATAAAATTATTTACAAATGAAACAAAAATCCACTTGAATAATCACTAAATGAGGATTATAATTCTTATTGTAAACGAAACTTTAGGAGGATTTTACATATGGCAATTCTTGTTACAGGCGGCGCAGGTTACATTGGCAGCCACACCTGTGTTGAGCTTATTAACGCAGGTAAGGATATTGTTGTTATCGACAACTATTACAATTCAAAGCCTGAGGCACTTAGCCGTGTTGAGCGTATCACAGGAAAAAAGGTTAAATTTTACGAGTGCGACATTCGTGACAGAGAGGGTCTTGACAAGGTTTTCAGTGAAAACGACATCGAGGTTGTAATTCACTTTGCAGGACTTAAGGCAGTTGGCGAAAGCTGTAAAATTCCTCTTGCTTATTACGATAACAACGTTGCAGGCACCGTTACGCTTTGTCAGGCAATGGCAGACCACGGCTGCAAAAAGCTCATTTTCAGCTCCTCTGCAACCGTTTACGGCGGCAACAATATTGCTCCTTACGGTGAGGATATGCCTACCGGCGCCGTAACCAATCCTTACGGCAGAACCAAGTACGTTATCGAAGAAATTCTTAAGGATTTGTATGCATCGGATAATGAGTGGAGCATTGCACTGCTTCGCTATTTCAACCCCATAGGCGCACACGAGTCAGGTCTTATCGGTGAGGACCCCAACGGCATCCCCAACAATCTTGTGCCCTACGTTGCACAGGTTGCAGTTGGCAAGCTTGAGCGTGTTGGCGTATTCGGCAACGATTACGATACTCCCGACGGCACAGGCGTCCGCGATTACATTCACGTTGTTGACCTTGCAATCGGCCACGTTAAGACGGTTGATTACGTTATGAAGGGCACGGGCATCGAGGCCATCAATCTTGGCACAGGCGTGGGCTACAGCGTGCTTGACGTTATTCACGCTTACGAAAAGGCTTGCGGCAAGGCATTGCCCTATGCAATCCTTCCTCGCCGCGAGGGTGACATTGCTACCTGCTATGCCAATCCCGAAAAGGCAGAGCGTTTGCTTGGCTTTAAGACTCAGCTTGGCATTGAGCGTATGTGCGCTGACAGTTGGCGTTGGCAATCTAACAATCCCAACGGCTACGGAGAATAAGTTAAAGCCCTATGGTTGCTGACTGCAACCATAGGGCTTTTTTAATGAACAGTTTTGTAGGGATTACACTTGCGCCGTTTTGCAAGGCATAGCCTTAATCCTTGAACAACTCTTTCACCTTATCAAAAAAGGTGGTGCGCTTGTTGTAGTTTTTATCGTTCATTGCCGCCTCAAAATCCTTAAGGCGCTTTTTCTGTTCACTGCTCAAATCACGGGGAACCTCAACCGTCACCTTAACGTACTGGTCACCCTTGCTGGTTGAACGAAGACGCTGTATACCTCTGCCGCGCAGCTTATACATATCGTCGGGCTGTGTGCCCTCGCGGATTTTAAGGGATACCTTGCCGTCAACGGTGGGCACAAAAATCTCGTCACCCAAAGCGGCTTGCGTAAAGGTAATGGGCACCTCAATATAAACGTCGTAGCCGTCACGCTCAAAAATGGGATGAGGACGAACGCCCACAACTACCTGCAAATCACCTGCAGGGCCACCGTTAAAGCCTGCGTCACCGCCACCCGATACAGTCAGCACCTGACCGTCGTCAATGCCTGCGGGAATATCAAGGGGTACCTCTTTTGTGCGGCGCACCTTACCCTTGCCTGAACAGGTGGGGCAGGGATTGTCTATAAATTTACCCGTACCGCCGCAACGGTCACAAGCCCGTTGAGACTGCATCTGCCCAAAAGGAGTGCGCTGAACAGAGGTAACGGTACCTCTGCCGTTACAAACGGGGCAAGTACGGGGAGAGGTGCCTGACTTACAACCGTTGCCGCCGCAATCGGTACAATTGTCGATAATCTGCACCTTTACGGACTTTTTGCAGCCGTGGGCCGCCTCCTCAAAGCTTAAGTTAACAGTGGCTTGCACGTCTCTGCCTCGGCGTGGAGCGTTGGGATTGGAACGACGTCCGCCGCCACCAAATCCGCCACCGAAAATACTGCCGAATATATCTCCAAGGTCAACGTCAAAGCCGCCGCCAAATCCACCGCCAAATCCGCCACCGTAGCCACCGCCGCCTGCCCCAAAATTAGGGTCAACACCTGCGTGGCCAAACTGGTCGTAGCGAGCCTTTTTGTCATTGTCGGACAGCACCTCGTATGCCTCGTTAACCTCTTTAAAGCTTGCCTCAGCCGCCGCATCACCCGGATTCAAGTCGGGGTGATATTTTTTTGCCATTTTGCGATAGGCTTTTTTTATCTCGTCATCAGATGCCGACTTGTCAACGCCAAGCACCTCGTAATAATCTCTTTTTTCTTCTGCCAAAGGTTACCCACCTCACTTTAACTTGTACTACGGCAAAAAGGGGATGCACGGGGCATCCCCTAAACCTTAAAAATTAGTTCTGGTCTTCGCCTACGTCGTTAAAGTCGCCGTCGTAAACGTTGCCGTCAGGCTGTGAGCCTGCAGGATTTTCGCCACCCTGAGCGGCTTGAGCCTGCTGTGCCTGCTGATAAATCTTTTCGCTTACGGCATAAACCTTTTTCTGCAGCTCTTCCTGTGCAGTCTTGATGCCTTCAATATTCTTGTCGGCAACCTGCTTTTTAAGCTCGTCAAGAGCAGTCTGGATGTCTGCCTTTTCGGTGTCGCTCAGCTTGTCACCCATATCGGTGAGCATCTTTTCGGTGGTGTATACCATCTGATCTGCGGCGTTAACGGTGTCAACCTCTTCACGACGCTTTTTATCCTCTGCGGCATACTGCTCTGCCTCTTTAACGGCGCGGTCAATATCATCCTTGCTCATATTGGTGTTAGAGGTGATGGTGATATGCTGTTCTTTGCCTGTGCCAAGGTCCTTTGCAGAAACGTTTACGATACCGTTGGCGTCAATATCAAAGGTAACCTCAATCTGAGGGATACCGCGGGGAGCGGGAGAAATGCCGTCAAGGTGGAACATACCCAAGGTCTTGTTGTCACGGGCAAATTCGCGTTCACCCTGCAAAACGTGTACCTCAACAGAGGTCTGACCGTCGGCAGCGGTAGAGAAAATCTGGCTCTTCTTAGTAGGAATGGTGGTGTTGCGGTCAATAACCTTGGTGCAAACGCCACCCATAGTCTCGATACCAAGGGACAGGGGAGTAACGTCAAGAAGGAGCAGACCCTTAACGTCGCCGCCAAGAACACCGCCCTGAATTGCGGCGCCTACTGCAACGCACTCGTCGGGGTTGATGCCCTTAAAGGGCTCCTTGCCCATAAACTGCTTAACTGCCTCCTGAACGGCAGGGATACGGGTTGAACCGCCAACCATAAGCACCTTATGAATGTCACCTGCAGAAAGACCTGCATCAGAAAGAGCCTGACGTACAGGACCCATAGTCTTTTCAACAAGGTCGCTTGTAAGCTCGTTGAACTTTGCGCGGGTGATGGTAGTCTCAAAATGCTTGGGGCCTGTTGCATCGGCAGTGATAAAGGGCAGGTTGATGTCTGCAGTGGTCATACCTGAAAGGTCAATCTTTGCCTTTTCTGCGGCTTCCTTAACACGCTGCATAGCCATCTTGTCGGAAGAAAGGTCAATGCCGCTTTCCTGCTTAAAGGTGGCGCAGATGTAATCCATTACGCGCTGGTCAAAGTCGTCACCGCCAAGACGGTTGTTACCTGCAGTTGCAAGAACCTCCTGCACGCCGTCACCCATTTCGATGATTGATACGTCAAAGGTACCGCCGCCAAGGTCGTAAACCATAATCTTCTGGTCGCTTTCTTTGTCGGCACCGTAGGCAAGAGCGGCTGCGGTAGGCTCGTTGATTATACGCTTAACCTCAAGGCCTGCAATCTTACCTGCATCCTTGGTAGCCTGACGCTGAGCGTCGGTAAAGTAAGCAGGAACGGTGATAACAGCCTCGGTAACAGTGGTGCCAAGATAGCTTTCGGCATCTGCCTTAAGCTTCTGCAGAATAATTGCACTGATTTCCTGAGGAGTGTAATCCTTGCCGTCAATGGCAACCTTGTAGGAAGTACCCATCTCACGCTTGATAGATGCGATGGTGCGGTCGGGGTTGGTGATAGCCTGACGCTTTGCAACCTGACCTACCATACGCTCGCCTGTCTTTGAAAATGCTACAACAGAGGGAGTAGTACGCATACCCTCGGCGTTGGCAATAACAACGGGCTCGCCGCCTTCAATAACTGCAACGCAAGAGTTGGTAGTACCCAAGTCAATTCCTATAATCTTTCCCATAATAAAATCCTCCAATATATAATTAGTAGTTTAATAAAACAAATTTAATTTGCAACCTTAACCATTGCAGGACGGATGACGGTGTCACCAATCATATATCCCGTCTGAAGCACCTGAACAACGGTGTTTTCACCCACACTGTCATCCTCAACGTGCATTACTGCTTCGTGGAAGTTGGGGTCAAATTCGGCGCCCTCTGCCTCAATCTTTTTAAGACCAATTCGGTCAAGACTGTCGGTCAGCTGCTTGATAATCATTTCAAGGCCTTTAACGTAATCGGAACTGTCGCGGTCGCTTTGACCTGCGCGCTCGATATTATCGGCAACGGGAAGAAGTACCTTTACCACGTCTGCCTTTACGAAAGAGGCTATATCTGCCTTTTCCTTTTCAGTGCGGCGCTTAAAGTTGTCAAACTCTGCCGCAGTGCGAAGAAGCATATCATTACTTTCGGCAAGAGCCTCGTTTACCTTGTCAAGCTCTGCCTGAAGTTTTGCAGTGTCCGCCTTTTTCTTAGGTTCTGCCTTCTTTTTGGCAGGCTCTTTTGCGTCGGTTTTTACCTCTGCATTTTCGGTGGCTTCAGTAGTTTTCTTTTCAGCCATTTATATCAATCCTTTCTTTTGCTGTGTATCGGCAGAAAGCAAATGAGCGAAATACTCAATGCCCGGCAAAATGCTGTCATAATCCATTCGTGTTGGGCCGATTATACCAATATAGCCTGTGGTAGCATTGCCCACAGAGTATTTTGAAAGCACAAGGCTTGAGCGGTCAAGAGCGGTGTACGAGGTGTCGCCCCCTAAAATAACACCCGACTCTTTGCCCCAGGCATCAAGCATGGCAAGAATTTCATCCCCACCGGAGAAAAGCTCAAACATTTCGTGAGCTTTTGAAAGGGTAATGCCGGGGTGTGATAGCAGCCGTGTTTCACCCACAAGAGTAAGGGTTGATTTGCCCAACTCTTCGATTATTTCACCAAGAGCAAAAACGGGCTCGGTCAGTTCAAGGGCAAATCCCCCTGCACTTGCAACGATGGTTTGCAGTGTAGCAGGCTGAATGGAATTTAACTCTTTGCCGATTAAATGCTCTTCCGCAAGGGATAAAAATCGACCGATTAACTCACCTGTAAGGGTAACTGAAAAACTGTACATACGGCTTGTAACGGCACCCGACGAGGTGACAAGCACCAAAAGAGCACGGTTAAAGCCCATTGGAATAAGCTCGATTTTATGAATAAGGGTGCCCGACGAAACTTGCGAGGTTATCAACGCGGCGCAGCCCGTTGCCTTTGACAGAGCGCCCACCGCAGACAGCAATGCACGCTGACTGTCGGCAGAGGTGTCGGGCATTAAACGGCGGATTTGCGCCATCAAAGCCTCGCTTGGCGCCCGACGTGGCATCAAATCGTCTATGTAAAGACGGTATGCGCGATTGGTAGGGATTCGGCCTGCAGAGGTGTGAGGCTGTGTAAGATAGCCGTTTTCCGCAAGAAAACTCATTTCGTTGCGGATGGTGGCACTTGATATGCCGCCAAGAGAGTCGCACAAGGCCTTTGAGCCAACCGGCTCACCCGTTTGCACGTAGGTGCGCACAATGGTGGAAAGTATTTGTTTTTTACGCTCACTTAACTCCAAAGGTGGCACCCCCCAAATCTTTTTAGGATTAGCACTCGCAAGGTGTGAGTGCTAATGTGAGTATACTTTAACACGAATATTACCCGTTGTCAATAGTTTATGCACAAAAAATCAAAATATTTTTTGACCTTCGTTGACCTTTCTGATTTTTATACTATATTTAGTGTTTTTTGGGCAAAATAATAACTAATCTTGAAAATAAAAAAGGGATAAAAATGAGAAAAAATCAGTCTTTACGCAGTTTTGCCGACACAGTTTTTATAGGGCTTGGCACCGCTTTATACGCCGCCGCGCTGACAGTGTTTCTTAAGCCGTCGGGCATATCTCCCGGTGGCGTAACAGGTCTTGCCGCCATTGTATCTTATCTTACAACCTTGCCTACGGGACTTCTCACCGTCTTTTTAAATCTGCCCTTGTTCATATGGGGGTTTAAGCAGTTGGGGGGCAAATTTATTTTGCGCACCGTCATTGCAACAGTGATAATGTCGGTATGGATTGACCTTTTTGCCGCCTTATTGCCCGTATATGATGGGGACCGCCTGCTTGCATCCCTTTACGGCGGATTTTTGGGCGGTACGGGTATGGCAATGGTCTTTTTGCGCGGCGGCTCCACAGGGGGAACGGATATTGCGGCAAAAATTCTTTCCAAGCGTTTTGGCGGCTTTTCCGTAGGCAGAATGGTGCTTATTCTTGACGGAATTATAATTTTGCTTGTGGCGGTGGTCTACCGCTCTTTTGAGTCGGCGCTTTACACCACCCTTACAATATTTATATCCACCAAGGTGATTGACAGTGCCCTTTACGGCGCCGACCGAGGTAAGCTTGCCTTTATATTCACACAAAAGGCGAAGGAGGTAACGGGCAGCATATATACCCACCTTTCAAGAGGCACTACAATTATATCGGCAGAGGGCGGCTACACCAACGAGGAGGTAGCACTTATTCTTTGCGCCGTCAGAGTTAACGAGGCGGCAACCTTACACCGCGCCGTAAAGGATGCCGACGGCAAAGCCTTTGTTGTGGTTGCAGAGGCGGGTGAAATTTTAGGCAACGGCTTCCCATCTTTATATTGAAAATCGGATAATTTGGTGGTATATTGAAATAAAGGAATTGCAACCTTGGGGTTGCGTGAATTGAAAACAGGTTTTCATGAATTGACCTTGCGGTCAAGAATTGCGTTTCACGCATTGTAATTCAATTCATGGAGCGAAGCATCAAATCATTGCCTTGGGGTGAAAATATGGAAAACACACTTTTTAAAATAGGAAAACGGCAGGTTACCGACAAAATGGCGGTGACTATGCTTGTTGTGTCCTTGTTTTTGCCTTTTTTTGTTTCAATAGCCGCCTTGGTGGTGATTTTTTTCGCCCTGATGTTTAACAAGCGCGCTCGCACCCTCGCTCTTGAGGGCAAGGCAACAACCCTCCTTTACATATTTACTGCATTATCGTTGTTGGCATCGGTTTTTGGCGGCAACTGGTTGGGTGTCCTTTGTACCGTCGGCATTTTTGCAGTGCTTGCCGTCGGTCAGTTTATGCTAAAGGTTGTTGACAAGGGTGTCATCGGCAGTGCTATTAAGGGTATAAGCAGGGTTTTGCCCTTTGTAACCCTTTTCACTGTGGGTGAGTTTTGCGTGCGCTTTTATTTTGTAGTGCTTGCCCACCAAAAAATCCGCTTTATGACAAGGTGTGTATCCTTCTTCTTCAACCCAAATTATCTTGGTGCCGTAATGGCGACGACTACATTATTATATATATACCTGTTTTTAAAGCATAAGGAAAAACGGGGCAAATATCTTGCATTGGGGCTTATGAGCCTTGTTTGTTTGGTGCTAAGCCAAAGTTTGCTGTCTTGCCTTGGCTTGCTTGTAGGCGCCGCAATACTGCTTGCAGTCAGCAGAGCGTGGGGCTGGCTTGGATTATATGCCGCCCTCCTTGGCGCAGTTGTAACGGCGGTAGTCCTTTTCCCCGAATACATACCCCGACTTGACGAAATCACCGAAACCTTCACTCTGCGACTTCGCATATGGCGTGTGGCGTTGGAGGGCTTTAAGGAGTCGGCGCTTTTCGGTCAAGGACCTCTTACCTATTTCCACGTTTGCGGTGACTACGTTGGAAAAATAGAGGGCGTTAAGGTGTGGAACACTCAGCACGCCCACAACATAATTTTTGACAGTTTACTCAGCTACGGCATTGTGGGTGCAATGTTTTTGTGGTCATATCTTGGTTGCTTTGTTGCCAAAATTTTCGGAAGACTTAAAGGCAGTGACTCATATATAAAGGGACTGATTATATCGGTGCTTTGCGCCGTACTCCTGCACGGAATGTTGGACGTTACGGTACTGTGGGTGCAAACGGGAATATTGTTCCTGTTCGTGCTTATGCTTGCAAATGAAAAAGATGCTTTAATCTAACGATTATTTGTAGGGGATGGCGCTTGCCGACATCCCGTTAATGAGGGTCGTCAAAAATTGCCGACCCCTACAAGTGCGATTTAGGTGCACTCGTAGGGCGGGGGCTTGCTCCCGCCGTTTAAATGGCTAGAAAACAAAACCCCCGTTTACCAATCGGTAAACGGGGGTTTTAAGTCTTAACTTATTCGGCAGTCTCTTCTTCGATTTCAGTCAAAGGACAAGCCTCGCAATTTTCGGCGGTGCAATCAGAGCAATCAAACTCATAGCACTCACTGCTTTCAATTTGGTTTTTGTTAACAAAGCGGTAAACAAGATAAACAATGCCTGCGGCAGCGGCGGCGACAGCAACAATAATGCCGATAACCGCAAAGATATTCATACTCTTTTTCATAAATAAACCTCCATAAAATTCAACTTATACCTAAAGTATAGTTGAAAAAAACAACTTTGTCAATGATTATTGTGCCCACTAAATAAAGGGTTATGTATTAAACCTCGCCTCGACCTTCAAGAGCGCGTGAAATGGTAATATCATCGGTAAATTCAAGGCTTGCGCCAACGGGAATACCGTATGCCAGACGGGTAACCTTGATACCCATCGGCTTGATGCAACGGGCAAGATAGGATGCGGTTGCTTCACCGTCAACGGTGGGGTTGGTAGCCATAATAACCTCTTTAACGCTGTCGTCAGAAAGACGCGCCATCAGCTCCCTTACCCTTAACTGCTCGGGACCGATACCGTCAAGGGGAGAGATAACGCCGTGAAGCACGTGATAAACTCCGTTAAATTCGCGGGTGCGCTCAAATGCCATAACCGCCTGTACGTCCTCAACCACGCAAATGACCGAATGGTCACGCTTGGGGTCGTCACAAACGGGGCAGATTTCAGTATCGGACAGAGTTTGACACACCTTACAGCATTTAACTGTACGGCGTGCTTCCATTATTGCGTCGGCAAATTCCTTTGCCGCGTCATCACTTAGTCCAAGCACGTAAAAGGCCATACGCTGAGCCGATTTTCTGCCAACGGCAGGCATACGCTCAAACTGGCTTGCAAGATGTGCAAGGGTGGGAATTGAGTAACCCATTAAAACATACCCGGCAGATTCAGTCCGCCTGTGATGGCACCCATCGTCTGCTCACTGTCACTTGCGGCGGCACGAATAGCCTCGTTAACTGCGGCAAGAACTAAATCTTCAAGCATTTCAACGTCGTCGGGGTCAACAACGTCGGGGTTGATTTTAAGACCGATAACCTCGTGCTTACCGTTAACGGTAGCCTCAACCATATTGCCGCCTGAAGAAGCGGTGTATTCCTTTGCTTCGAGCTCTGCCTGAGCGGTCTGCATATCCTCTTGCATTTTTTGAGCCTGCTTAAGCATTGACTGCATATTGCCGGGGCCACCGCCGTATCCTTGTGGTAATCTTGCTTTCATATTATTCAATCCTTTCGATTATTCTTCAGAAGTAGGGAGCCCTGCCTCTTTTGCCGATAAAATCAACTTGTCCAACGGGTCGTCTGCAATAGCCGAAGTGACCGACCTTTCAGGCTCTTTATATGGGCCGATTTTATAGGGCTGACCGGTAACAAAGGCGATTGCCGCTTTCAGATTACCTCTGTGACGGGCGTCCTTGTTAACCATATCCTTAAAGCTTTCGTGTGCAATTTTAATAAGCATATATTCCCCCTGCACAAAAGCCTCTGAATCGCTGAGGGCGGCTTTCATCATGGGGTCGGTTTTGCCCACTGCCGCCAAAACATCGTTCCAACGGTCAAAGGGAATTGGCTCGCCGCTATCGTTAGCAGGCATAGGCGGAACTACACTTTCGGTAACAATTTCTTCTTTGGACGCAGGCTTTTCTGCCTTTACCTCGGCAGTTTTCTCTACCTCTGCAACCCTTTCTATAACCGATTTAACCTCTGCCTTTACCTCGGCTTTTTTGGGAGCCTCGGCAGGCTTTTCTGCAACCTGTGGGGGAGCCGTCTGCACTCTGGGAGTGCCGCATTCAAGGGCGGTCACGCGGCGGAGCAGTGCGGCAGTGGAACTGTCAAGTGATGGGTCGCACAGCTTGATAAAAGCAGTTTCAACTGCGGTGCGACGGGCGGCACCTGCTCGCATATCTGCGGCGGTAGACTCCATAAGCTCCATAGCGTGAAGCACAGTGTCAAGTCGCACTTTTGCAGAAAGCTCGGTTAACTGTTCCATTTCACTTTGGGGGCAACGGAGCAGTTTTTGTGGGTCACGGACCGACTTAATAAGCATCATATCACGCAGATAACCCACCAACTCGTCACACAGTCTGCCCAAATCCTTGGCGCCTGCATAAAGGCGGTCAATAAGGTCAAGGGTAGCGGCAGTGTCACCCGAAAAGGCGTAATTTAAAAGCTCGTAAAGGTACTGTCTGCCCGACATACCTGCGCAGTCAAGAACGGTTTGCTCGTCAACGTCACCTGCGCTTGAACAAACGTCAAGCAGAGACAGAGCATCGCGCATAGCACCGTCAGACAGCTTGCCGATAAGCAATGCGGCATCCCGCGTAAGCTTAAAGCCCTCTTCACCTGCAACGTACTGCAAGCGGTCGGCAATATCGTCGGGAGAAATGCGGCGAAAATCAAACCGCTGACAACGGGATAAAATAGTGGCAGGCAGTTTGTGCACTTCAGTAGTGGCAAGAATGAATATAACGTGTTCAGGCGGCTCTTCCAAGGTTTTGAGCAAGGCGTTAAAGGCCGATACCGACAGCATATGCACCTCGTCAATAATATAAACGCGGTACTTGGCGGTGGCAGGAGTAAATGCGCTTGCGGCACGAAGCTCGCGAATATCGTCAACGCCGTTGTTGGATGCGGCGTCAATCTCGATAATATCAAGAATAGACTCGTCATCAATGCCTTTGCAAACGGCACAGTTGTTGCAAGGATTACCCTTGTCGGTGGCAAGGCAGTTGACCGCTTTTGCCAAAATTTTGGCGCAACTGGTCTTACCCGTACCGCGACTGCCTGTAAACAGATAGGCGTGGCTGAGTCTGCCCTCGGTTATTTGGTTTTTAAGGGTGCGCACCACTTGTGGCTGACCGCAAACTCCCGAAAAATCAGAGGGACGGTATTTGCGATAAAGGGCACGGTACATAATCTCGCCTCCTAAAAATAACGCCGTTCATATAAATGGGTATGCGAATGTACAGATTGACTGCGGCACACAGATAAATCCGCTTAATGCTGCTCGGTTCCCCGCCTGACATGATTCACGGCAACCCGTCGCACAGGACCAATACATTCGCACGCCCAAATGTACGAGCGGCTGTTACCAAATTATTATAATATATTTTCGGTGATATATCAAGAGAAAATTTGTATTTTTTACATTGTAGGGAAGGGATTTATCCCTTCCGCTTTTTACCCTCTCACTCGCTAACGCGGGAGCTCTCCCAGAGGGAGAGCCTTTTTTAAATTAGCCTCGCCCTTTGGGAGAGGTGGCGGCGCAGCCGACGGAGAGGGAAAATATGCTCACTTCCTTCGCGGGATATGTTGCTTCGCAACGCGATTTGCGGCAGAATAATATCCTCATCTACAATTAAACCCCACGATATGGCCAAAGCATTGTCGTGGGGTTGATTCTTACTTTCTTCGCATTTTTATGCGGTCGGGGATGATTTCAGGTTGCTCCTTGCGGTGCTTAATATCCCTTACAAAACTGCTTATAAGGAAAACTGCCACAACAATGGCAACAATGGCAACGGCGGCACAGATTATGCGGATTACAAGAAAATATCCGCTACCCTCTGATTTGGTTGCCGTCTTTTTTATATTCAAGGATTTAAGAATTGCCTGCTGACTTTCTTGCTCTGATTGAGACAATTCAGCCGACGAATTGTAATAGATAAGACTGAAGCACTTGCCATTTTCCACCGTTACGTTTTGCACAAAGCAAAAGGCATCCTCAACCATGACGGTGTAGGAAAGATACTTTTTGCCACCCACGTCGGTAACGCGGCTGTCAATCAATCTGCCGCCCTCAAGCTCAAGCTGCTCAGACATAATATAAAGCATTTCACTTAACTGCTGACCGCTTGCAGAGGACAGACTTCCTACCTCCTTGGAAAAGTCACTTTCCCAAGATTTTAACTGAATTTGGTGCTGATTATCCTTGTCGGCGGCATACAGAAGTATGCCCGACTCCTCCATACGAAGCCTGAAGGACTTAACCGAATAGCCAAGCCTTTTTATAAAATCCTTGTTAGAGGACAGGTTGGTGCGGTTTATGACGGTGTAATCCTGCGGTAAAGAAATGCTAAAGCCGTAATCCTCGTCGGTATAGCCGTTTTTTGCACCCAAAACGTTAAGAGTGCAAAGCACTGCAATAACAAGGGCAACTGCAATTCCAACTAACCTTTTCATATCCGCACCTCCTTTAGTTTAATTTAAAAAATCACTTTCTGCGCTGTTTTGCGGCAGTCACGGTGTTTTGCATAAGCATAGTAATAGTCATAGGACCAACGCCACCCGGCACGGGAGTGATAGCCGACGCCACCTTGCTTACCTCATCATAATCCACGTCACCGCAGAGCTTACCCTCGGCGTTGCGATTCATTCCAACGTCAATAACTACGGCACCCTCTTTAACCATATCGGCGGTTACAAAATATGCCTTACCCACTGCGGCAACAATAATATCGGCGGTGCGGCAAATCTCTTTAAGATTTTGGGTGCGTGAGTGACAAATGGTAACGGTAGCATTGGCGTGGAGCATAAGCATCGCCATAGGCTTGCCAACGATATTGCTTCTGCCGATAACAACACAGTGCTTGCCTGCCACGTCAATATTACTGCGGCGGATAAGCTCCATTACGCCTGCAGGGGTGCAGGGCAAGAAAGAGTAGTCGCCAATCATAATTTTACCCACGTTAACGGGATGAAAAGCGTCAACGTCCTTTTCGGCTGAAATGGCGTTTATAACCCTTTTTTCGTCAAGGTGACGGGGCAAGGGTAACTGACACAAAATGCCGTCAATATCCTCTCTGCCGTTAAGGGTGTCGATAAGGGTGAGCAACGCCTCCTCAGTGGTGTCGGCAGGCAGAGCATACTCCTCTGACAACATACCAAGCTCGGCGCAAGCCTTTTTCTTATTGTTAACGTATACGCGGGATGCAGGGTCATCACCTACAATAATAACTGCAAGACCGGGAGTAACCCCCTGCTTTTTAAGTTCATCAACCTGTGCTTTAATGTCACCGCGGGTTGCGGCGCTTATTGCCTTGCCGTCAATTATCATCTTGCTCGTCCTCTTCCTTTTTGTCCTTATTTGCCTCAAACAAAGCCGTCTCTTCCGCACAAAGTCTGCGGTTGTTCATTATATAATCGTATGCCTCGTCAATTTCGCTCAATTTAAGCTTTGCGCGTAGGGCAAGCTCTTCGTCGGAAATTTCAATATTGCCCTCTTCATCAACCTGAGGAGCATCCTGCTTAAGCAGTTTTTTAACCTTTTTGTCTGAAACTGCCTCTTCCTCTTCTTCAGGGATAAGAGCGGTGTACTTCACCTTCAAAGCCTCGTAAGCGGCGGTGACGGCATCGTCACTGTCATCCCAATTACAGCCAAGCAGTTCATAGCCTGCATCAAGAATGGTTTGGTCGTCATACATATTGCCAAACTGACTTTCGTAATCTTCCTCGCGGATTTTAAGGCGGTTTGTAAGAATGACGTAAAGCACAATTCCTGCCACAACAAGACCAACGGCAACCAACTGAGATATGCTCAGTTTACCGAACATAAGGATAAAGTCGGTGTTGCGCATACCCTCAAACCAGAATCTGCCGAAGGAGTAAAGAATGATGTAAAGCAAGAAAATCTGACCCGAAAAGGCACGCTTTTTGCTAACCTTATTTAAAATAAGGAAGATGGTCAGGCACCACAGTGATTCATACAAAAAGAGGGGGTGCACAAGCTCTGCGCCGATGGTATCGCCACCGATACCAAACCACTCACTGCCTGTGGGCTTGCCGTAAACCTCTTGATTTACAAAGTTACCCCATCTGCCGACGCTTTGACCGATAAGAAAGCCCAAAGCGGCAAGGTCAAACATATCAAGCACCTTAACCTTGCGGATTTTTGCAGTAAGTCCGCCCAAAACAAAGGCGCCGATTACACCGCCGTAAATGGCAATGCCGCCGTTGTGAATGCCGAATATGTATGCCATTTTATCCTTAAACGTGCCAAAGTTTGAAAGAGGCACGCCGTCAAACAGCAGATAATATCCGCGGGCGCAGATAATAGCACCCAAAAGACCAACGATAACAACGTCAATCATTCGGTCGGGGTCAATACCAAAGCGCTTGGCGTTTTTCATACCGTAAACAAGGGCAAGACCAAAGCCCAGCGCAATAATTATTCCGTACCAATAAACTGAAAAATTGCCAAGGGTAAAGGCGATTTTATCAAACTGAAATTCAAGCCCAAAAAAGTTGTAGTTTTGGGCAGCCGAAAAGTTGAACATAGACAGAAAATCCTCCTAAAATCAGGCTTTAACGGGGTTAATAACCGAAATTGACATACGCTCAGGTTTAAGCTGCAAAGCCAATCGGTCGGTTATGTCTTTAAGAGTTGCCGCCTCAAAGGTTTTTTGCACGTCAAAGGGAGCATAGTCGCCCATAACGGCAGAAACAAGGCTTGAGGCAACCCGTTCTATGCTATTATACAACATAATATTCCGTCCGTAAAGAGCGTTTTTGGCGCGAATGAAATCTTCCTCATTTATACCCTCTTTGCGAATTCGCTCAATCTCACCCAAAATGGCATCTGCCACCTTGTAGGGCTCACTGCTTTCACCCTCAAAAATTTCAACGGCATAGCCGTGGCCTGTGAAATAAGAGGCTTCAAAGCGGTCGTTAACCAAACCTTGCTGAAGCAGGGTGTTGTAAAGCTTGCTTGATTTGCCTGCAAGCATTTCAAGTAAAATATCCGTTTCAATTTTTTCTTTAAGGGTTTTAACGGGGGGAGTGCAAGCCTCTTTAAAGCCGATGTTGAACAAAGGCATTGCCACAGGCATCTCTTTTTCAACCTTGGCGCGCAAAACTCCCTTTTGCTCTTCAAAGGTGCCTCGCTCAATCTCTACTCCCTCTACACCTGCAAGAGCCTTGTCAACGGCGTCAAGAATATAGTCGGGGTCAACGTTGCCTGCCACACACAAAAACATATTTGATGGATTGTAAAAGGTGTTGTAGCACTTGTAAAGCAGGTCGGCGTTTATCTGTGCAATAGACTCCACCGTGCCTGCAATATCTATGCGGACGGGGTGATTGCTATACATCGAGCAAAGCAGATTGAAAAAGCAACACCAGGCGGGGTCGTCGTCATACATTTTAATTTCCTGACCGATTATGCCCTGCTCCTTTTGTACCGTTGCCTCGGTAAAATAGGGGTGGCGCACAAAGTCAAGCAAAATATCAAGATTTTCCTCAAACCTTTCGGTGCAAGAGAACAGATAGCAGGTGCGGTCAAAAGAGGTATAGGCGTTGGCATATCCGCCGGTAGCAGAAAAGCGGGTAAAAGCATCCCCCTCTTCACTTTCAAAAAGCTTGTGCTCCAAAAAGTGAGCAATACCCTCGGGCACGTCGGTGTATTCTTCCTCGCCCTTAATTCTGAAACGGGTATCGATAGAGCCGTATTTGGTGCCGAAAAGGGCATAAGCGGTGGCAAACTCTGTTTTGGGGCAAATCAAAATCTTAAGCCCCGAGGGATGCAGAGCGCTTATACAACTTTCACCCAAACGGTCGTCGGTAATAATCTGTTTAATCATAGAGTATGCTCCTTTCCCCTTATTTGCCAAGCAGACGGTAGACGGTGTCTAATTTTATGGACTGAGCGGCGGCAACGACGTCTGCCTTTGTTACCGTCTCAACAAGACTTGCCAACTGTTCGGGGGACAGAAGCTTGTCATCAAACCAACGGTCAGCATACCAGTGGTCAGTGACCGCCTGAGAGTCATACACGCCCTTAAGACTGCCTATAATATATAACTTTGACGCTTCAACGATGCCGTCGTCAAAATTGCCTGATTTTAAAAGGTCAATTTGCTCCAAAACGGCGTTGTAGGTTTTTTCCATATTGTCAAATTCCACGCCGCTGTCAATCATTAGTACGCCTTTTTTGCGAACTCCTCTTGCGGCACAGTAGTAGCAAAGACTTAATTTTTCGCGTACGTTTGAAAAGAGCAATGAGTATGGACCGCCGCCCAGAATATCTATCATAACCATAGATTTGTAGCTTTCGGCGTCCTCACCCCCTGCACAGCTAAAGCCCATTGCCAGCTTGCCTTGTGCCACCGCCATACTGTCGCTTATTTGCTTAACCTCACCCTCGGTGGTGTGAAGTATTGATGCAGTGGGAGTATAAATGCTATCACGGTTGTAATCGGAAAGGCGCTTTGTAAATGCCTCAAAAACCTCGTCGTGAGGATTTTCGGCAGTGATGCTGATGCGGAAATAGGCAGATTTCAGTAGGTTTTGCCAAGCGTCATATACCTCTTTGCGAGTAAGAGCCTCGGTTTCCTCCTTAGTGCCTGTTACTGCAAGACCGTAGGGTTCACCTTCAAACATTTTTTCAACAAGTCGGTTGCGGGCAAAGGTGCGCTTGTCGTTGATTTCGCCCTCAATCTCCTCAATCTGAATACGTTGCTCGCGAATGAAATTGCCCTCGCAAAAACCGCCCTCGTCAACGTCAGGCTCAAAAATGGTGTCGAATAGCAGATTGGCGCAGTCCTCTGCAACGGGGGTGGGCAAAAATCTGTCCTCGGCAAAAATGATGCCTACGCGCACTGCAAGGGTATCACCCATTTTGTAGGTGTCGGTGCCAAGACTTGCGCCGTACAAAGTGTCAAGGCGCTGACTGAACTCCATAGGTGTGGGATGCTTTTTGCAGCCGTTGGATATAAGCAGACAGGCAAGTGACAAAGGACAAGCCGTCGCCTTTTCAAGAGGCATATAGGCGGTGACGGATATTCTTGCCGTCTTAAAGCGGTGAGAGGGGATATAGCACCCGTCAACCCCCTTGCCAAGATTTGTTTTGAGAATTTGATTTTTCATAATTGGATTCCTTTCGTGGAATAGCTCGCAAAGCGAATTTAGCTAACCTGTAGGTTAATTTAGCTTGGTTTTACCAAATTTAGCTGACCAAAGGTCAATTTAGCTAAATTTTGAATTTCATTCAAAGCTAAATTATGCTACGCATAGCGAAATTGTTTTTTTGCAAACAGCTAAATTAAATTCGAAAAACGAATTTAGCTGACCAAAGGTCAATTTAGCTAAATTTTGAATTTCATTCAAAGCTAAATTATGCTACGCATAGCGAAATTGTTTTTTTGCAAACAGCTAAATTAAATTCGAAAAACGAATTTAGCTGAATTTAAGCAAACTCATTATATCATAAAACCCAAAATCAAGCAATATTTTATACGTTATTTTACCCCAAATGGTAAATTTTTAATAAATTCAGTGAAAATTGTAATCATTTTGTAACTTTTTTAGCAATTTTTCGTTTTTTTGACTTGAAATCTTGCACAACTTTGTGTAAAATGAATAGAGTGCTTTACATAAACTCCAAAAATTCGGGTTTTTTGTATTGCAAAGTTACAAACCTTAGCAAAGGGGATGTCAAACATGTCAAACCGCATGTTCCAAAGTATCATACACCAGATGAGAGAGGCTATCGACCGCACAATCGGTGTAATGGACGAAACACACACTGTTATTTCTTGCAGCAACTTAGGCCGCATTGGCGAGGTGCATAATCTGCCCCCCGTTTCCACTGCCGATACCTTCGTTAAGGGCTCATACACCTACAAGCCCTTCGGCACTGCAAAGGCTACCGACTACATATTGTTTGTAGAGGGTGTTGACCAACAGGCAGAAAAGTATGCCGCAATGTTGGCAATTGCTCTTACCAATATTAAGCAGTTCTATGACGAAAAGTTTGATAGAGGCAACTTTATCAAAAACATTATTCTTGACAACATTTTGTCGGGTGACGTTTATCTTAAAGCAAGGGAGCTTCGCTTTAACAACAACACTCCCCGTGCAGTTCTGCTTGTTCGCATAACCTCAAGCAACGACGTGTCGGTATACGACGTGCTTCAGAACATATTCCCCGACCGCAACAAAGATTTTGTTATCTCTATTAACGAAACCGACATTGCCATTGTTAAGGAAACCCACTCAACTGCCGAGGCAAAAGACCTTGAAAAGCTGGCAGGCTCAATCAGTGATACCCTTTCAGGCGAATTCTACACTCACGTGCTTGTGGGTGTTGGTACCGTTGTTGAGGGCATCAAGGAGCTTGCGCGCTCATTTAAAGAGGCACAGATTGCTCTTGAAGTGGGCAAAGTGTTTGACACCGAAAAAACCATCGTTAGTTATGACAATTTGGGCATTGCCCGTCTTATCTATCAGTTGCCCGTAACCCTTTGCGAAACCTTCCTGCGGGAAGTATTTAAGCGCGGCTCTATCGAAAGTCTTGATCAAGAGACTTTGTTTACCATTCAAAAGTTCTTTGAGAACAACCTTAACGTAAGCGAGACCTCACGCAAGCTGTTTGTTCACCGCAACACCCTTGTGTACCGTCTTGAAAAAATCAAAAAGCTTACAGGCCTTGACCTCAGAGAGTTTGACCACGCTATCGTATTCAAAATTGCCCTTATGGTTAAGAAATATCTTAACGCCAACCCCATTAAATACTGATAAAAGGGCACCGACAATCTAAAAAAGGACGGCGATTATCATAGCACGCAAAAGCACCGTCAGAGAGCAGGGCACCCGTACTCAGATTGAGTTTAAGGGCGTTTATAAGACCTACAAAAACGGTACCGATGCTCTTCGTGACTTTAATTTAAAGATAAATCGCGGCGAATTTGTTTTCGTCGTTGGTCCCTCAGGCTCAGGTAAAAGTACCTTTATGAAGCT
>JAFQWE010000034.1 GCA_017407645.1 Clostridia bacterium
AGTAAGGCGATTTGATAGCTTTGTCACCGAAACGAAGGTGAGAAATTGTTATACCGCCTGTTTTCTTTGAGTCATACTGGAAGTATGCCTGAATGAACTTATCTGTGTGGTCACCGATAATCTTGATTGAGTTCTTGTTGGCACCAACTGTACCGTCACCGCCAAGACCCCAGAACTTGCACTCGATGGTGCCGGGAGCAGCAGTGTTGGGAGCGGGCTTTTCTTCAAGTGAAAGGTTGGTAACGTCGTCAACGATACCGATGGTGAACTGCTTCTTAGGCTCGTCCTTCTTAAGCTCGTCATATACGGCGAATACGCTTGAAGGAGGAGTATCCTTTGAACCGAGACCGTAACGGCCGCCGATTACAGTAGCAGTTTTGCCGGTTGCAGCAAGAGCGGCAACAACGTCAAGATAAAGGGGTTCGCCCAAAGAGCCGGGCTCCTTAGTACGATCAAGAACAGCAATTTTCTTTGCGGTTGCAGGAATGGCCTCTGCAAGCTTTTCAGCAGAGAAAGGACGATACAAACGAACCTTTACAAGACCAACCTTTTCGCCTGCAGCGTTAAGGTAATCAATAACCTCTTCTGCAACGTCGCAGATAGAGCCCATTGCAATGATGATGCGCTCTGCATCAGGTGCGCCGTAGTAGTTGAAGAGCTTGTAATCGGTGCCAATCTTAGCATTAACCTTGTTCATATATTCTTCAACGATAGCGGGCATTGCATCATAGTACTTGTTGCAAGCCTCACGGTGCTGGAAGAAGATGTCGCCGTTTTCGTGTGAGCCGCGCATTACAGGGCGGTCAGGATTAAGAGCGCGCTTGCGGAATGCTTCAACAGCATCCATATCGGTCATTTCCTTAAGGTCGTCAAAGTCCCAAACTTCGATCTTCTGAAGCTCGTGTGAAGTACGGAAGCCGTCAAAGAAGTTGATGAAGGGAACGCGGCCCTTGATAGATGCCAAGTGAGCAACTGCACCAAGGTCCATAACTTCCTGAGGATTGCTCTCTGCAAGCATTGCGAAACCGGTTTGACGGCATGCATATACGTCAGAGTGGTCGCCGAAGATGTTAAGAGCGTGGCTTGCTACGCAACGTGCAGATACGTGGAATACGCAAGGCAACAACTCACCGGCGATTTTGTACATGTTGGGGATCATCAACAGCAAGCCCTGTGATGCGGTGTAGGTGGTGGTCAAAGCACCGGCTGCCAGTGAACCGTGAACGGTACCGGAAGCACCTGCTTCAGACTGCATCTCTACCACGTTAACGGTGGTGCCGAAGATGTTCTTCAGACCGTTTGCTGACCACTGGTCAACATAGTCTGCCATGGGGGATGAGGGAGTAATCGGATAAATACCGGCTACTTCTGTAAACGCATAGGACACGTGTGCCGCAGCGTTATTACCATCCATTGTTTTCATTTTTCTTGCCATTTTGGATTGCTCCTCCTTAGAAAAGAAATTTAGTTGGTATTATTATGGGGGTAACACAAGATTACCGACATATTTACATACATATATATATTAACACTTTTAGCCCTCTGTGTAAATAGGTATTTTGATTAAAAATACACAAACTTTAAGGAAAAATACAGTAAAAGAGGCAAAAAACACAAAAAATGGCACCCTTGCCTAAAGGGAACAGGATTTTGCGAAGCAAAAGATGAAACCGATAACACTCATAATGATAAATCCAACGCTCTGCTATAAATCGCGTCTGTAGGGAACGGATTTATCCGCCTGCCTTGGCTCCCTCTGACGAGGGAGCTGTCATTTTGTCAAAAATGACTGAGGGAGAGAAAGACTAAAACGAGTATGTTTTCTCTCCTCCCGTCACGCCTGTGATTTTTTGCGGGAGGGGAAACTCCTCCCCTACGAACCGCGAATAAACGCTCTGCACAAAAGCGTGGTTGTAGGGAACGGATTTATCCGTTCCGTTTCGGAATGCATAAATGCATTCCCTACAAGGCGCGGTATGTTGTACGTTACAACGCGATATATTTGCGATGCAAATGCGATATACCTGTGGTGCGATATATTGCTGTCGCAATACGTTTAATTTGCGGAATGTCGTGGGTGCTATCTGTCGCCCTTACCTGATCTAAAAATACCCCTTGTTGACAAAATGTAAAATATAGGTTATCATTACTGTGATTTCTTATATTGAGAGGAGTTTATTTTAAAATGACAGACGACCCCGGGCCTAATTGTATTTGGCAAATAATTCTGCTGATTTGCCTTTTACTGATCAGCTTTTTCTTCGCTTTATGCGAAACGGCTGTTGGCGAAATCAACATTAACAAAATGGCAAAAATGGCAGAAGAGGGTAATCGCAAGGCTAAAAAATTATTAAAGCTTACCGACGACTCATCACGTTTTCCCACCGCAATTCAAATCAGCACCACCTTTGCAGGCTTCTTGACCGTGGCATTTGCCTCAGTGTTTTTTGCTCCTGCTCTTGCAGAATGGGTGGCATTGACAATTGGCATCCATAATCTTAGCGGAACTGCCGTTAAATCTATCAGCACCGCATCCGTTGTGGTAATCACCGCCATTGTGTCACACTTTGCTTTGGTGCTTGGCAAAATGGTGCCCCGACGCATCGCCCTGCACAATATTGAAAAGGTTGCCTTTGCATTTGTAGGGCTTGCCTGCTTCATCAATGCTTTTTGCCGACCTTTCGTGGCAATACTCACCCTGTCGGGTAATATTGTGCTACGTCTGTTTGGTATTGACCCCAACAAAGAGGAAAAGGCGGTTACCGAGGACGAAATTCTGCTTCTTGTTGATGCAGGTGAAGAAACGGGCGCTATTGAAGAAAATCAGGCTGAAATGATAAACAATATCTTTGAGTTTGACGATATCGTTGCATCCGAGGTTATGACCCACCGCACCGATATGGTTGCCGTTGACCTTAACGACAGTACCCTTGACGACGTTGTTAAGTTGGCTATTACCGAGGGTTGCTCCCGTATCCCTGCTTATGACGGAGATATTGATGATATTAAGGGTATTATATACGTTAAGGACCTGCTTAAGTACGTAGGTCACGACTTGCCCAAGGGTGAGCTTAGCAGTCTGCTTCGCAAGGCTCACTTTGTGCCCGAAAGTAAGCGTTGCGGTGAGCTTTTTACCGAAATGACCGAAAAGCATCTGCAGATGTGCATTGTGTCGGACGAATACGGCGGCACCGCAGGTCTTGTTACAATTGAAGATTTGCTTGAGTCCATCGTTGGTAATATTCAGGACGAGTATGACGACGAGGATGAGGATAATATCGAGCAGATTGACGAGACTACCTTTACCGTTGACGGCACCGCTTTGGTGGATGAAATATCCGACCTGCTTGATACCGAATTGCCCGAGGGCGACTATGATACGGTTGGTGGTATGATAATGTCCATTATCGGCAGAATCCCCGACGAAAATGAGAATATTTCTGTAACCGTTGCAGGTTGCGAATTTACCGTTGAGGGTGTCAGCGAGCGCCGTATCGAGCGTGTAAGAATTGAAAAGTTACCTCAAACCGAAGAGGAAGAAGAGTAAGATAAAAAGCAGAAAGCACAACGCTTTCTGCTTTTTTAGTGAAAAGTGAATGTTGAAGAATGAATAATGAAAAATGGTGGTAGTCCCTTCGGGACGAATTGAAATTGTAGGGGATGGCGCCCTCGACATCCCGTTTCATTGTTATGCAACCGTCAGGTTGCAATTCATTATGATTTTTGGTATAATCAATTTGCAGTTTCTTGTCTGAATAGGAGGAATAAGAATGAAACAAAAGTTAAAGCAGTATTCGGTATTGTTTTTGTTTAATACAGGATTATTGGTTATTAGTTTTTTTGTATATTCCATATTATCAAAGTCTGAACAGAGTTTGTCTTTGAATGCACTTGCGTTTCCCTGGTTTGTTTTTGTTTTGTTATATGCAGTTGTTTATGGCATTTCTTCCTGTTTATATGTTAAAAGCGTAATTTTTTCTCAGTTGCTTTTCTTTTGTTTTGCTTTTTTCATGCCTATTTGTTTTGGAACGTTTGATTTTGTTAAGTTTGATGCTTCAGAAATAACGGGAAGGTTGGACTATTTGAGGATTGTTGTGCTCTTCTCCTTAATTCCTGCGCTGATAACAAAACTTATAGTAACGATTATTGAACGAAAAAAGAAAAAGGATGTTTTGGAAAGTTCTAATCGACCCTAACAATATGAGAAAAGGACGTAAAAAAGCAGAAAGCCATGCGCTTTCTGCTTTTTTAGTGACGGGCGATTCGTGAATCGCCCCTACAAATGATAACCGCACCAAGCCTCCCTTGCCTAAAGGGTGACTCCCTACAGTGTAGGGAGATGTCACGAAGTGACAGAGGGTACGGGGTCCCGTCAGGACGGGGACCGACGCGAAGCGTTGGTGGAGGGATTGAATATGCCTTCTTACGAAGGCGTGATATGTTGCAAGAGCAACGCGATATATTTGCGGAACAAATGCGATATATCTGCCGATGCGATATATTGCTTCGCAATGAGGCGTAGTTGGAACAAGACTTGTAGGGGTCGGCAATTTTTGACGACCCGCATTAACGGGATGTCGGCAAGCGCCATCCCCTACAAACTACGAATAATAAGAAGCAACACAAGGGGACAGTCCTGTTGTGTTGACAAAAACAATGACCGAATAGACTGTTAAAACAACCGTTTAAAGTGAAATTGTTGAAATCATCAGCAAATGTCGGTATAATTTCTATTGTAATCCTCATAGGGAGGCAAGAAGATGAATGATATAATTAAAATTGATCACCTTTGTAAAAGCTTTGGTGATGTTAAAGCGGTTCAAGACTTGTGTTTTCGCGTCAAAGAAGGTGAACTGTTTGCCTTTCTTGGTGTAAACGGTGCAGGCAAATCCACCACCATCAATATTATGTGCGGTCAGTTGTCAAAGGACAGCGGCAGCGTTGTAATTGACGATGCAGATCTTGATAAAAACCTTAACCATATCAAAGGTACCCTTGGCGTTGTGTTTCAAAACTCGGTTTTGGATTCTGCTCTTAGTGTATACGACAATTTACAAAGCCGTGGGGCATTATATGGAATAACAGGTGTGGCGTTTAAGGAAAGGCTGTCCGAACTTACAAAGCTATTAGATTTTGAAAATCTGCTAAAAAGAACTGTCGGTAAATTGTCCGGCGGTCAACGAAGAAGAATTGATATTGCCCGTGCGCTAATCAATAGACCAAAAATTTTAATTCTCGATGAACCCACAACCGGTCTTGACCCTCAGACAAGAAAAACTCTTTGGAAGGTCATATCAGACCTTCGCAAAAACGAAAATATGACGGTATTCCTTACTACACACTATATGGAAGAAGCCGCCGAAGCGGATTATGTTGTTATCTTGGATAGCGGTAAAATATCCGCTGAAGGAACTCCTCTCCAACTCAAAAACACATATACGGGAGATTTTATTACCCTTTACGGAGTTGATGAGGCAACTGTTAAAGCCCTCGGAGTAGAATATGAACAACTTCGAGATGCTTACCGCCTTTCTGTTCCTAATACGGCGAAAGCCACTGAGCTTATCATAAAGCACCCTGATATCTTTTCTGATTACGAAATCACAAAGGGCAAAATGGATGATGTGTTTTTGAACGTTACGGGAAAGAAGTTAGAGGGAGGCGTTGCAAAATGAGTACAGTTCTTGCTCTGATAAAACGTAATATCAAATTGTTTTTTAAGGATAAAGGGATGTTCTTTACCTCTCTTATAACGCCGGCTATCTTGCTTGTTTTATATGCAACCTTCCTTGGCAATGTCTACCGTGACTCATTTGAGATGAATTTACCCGATGCTTTTAAGGTGTCAGAGGAGCTTATGAATGGGCTTGTAGGTGGACAGCTGATTTCATCTATTCTTGCTGTATCCTGTGTAACGGTTGCATTTTGCTCCAACTTCCTTATGGTGCAGGACAAAGCAAACGGTACCATAAAAGACCTACGCATTTCGCCTGTCAAATCTTCGGTATTGTCATTGAGCTATTACGTTGCTACGCTAATCTCAACCTTGCTTATTTGTTTTATAGCAACGGGTATTTGTTTTGTGTATATCGCATCAGTAGGCTGGTATATGACAGTTTCCGACGTTTTGTTTTTATTGCTCGATGTGGTTCTGCTTGTTTTATTTGGAACGGCGTTGTCTTCAATAATCAACTTTTTCCTTTCATCACAGGGACAAATATCTGCTGTCGGCACAATTATCAGTGCAGGTTACGGCTTCATATGCGGCGCATATATGCCAATATCTTCGTTTAGCGAAGGGTTGCAAAAGGTATTATCCTTCCTGCCTGGAACGTATGGAACTGCACTTGTACGCACGCACTCAATGCAAGGCGCGTTAGCCGAAATGCAAAATCAAGGTATTCCGGCAGAGGTTGTTGAATCAATCAAAGATTCTCTTGACTGCAATCTGTATTTCTTTGGAGAGCAAGTCAGCATACCTACAATGTATCTAATACTTGGTGGGACAGTTGCAGTTTTAATTGCGGTGTATGTTATGATGAATTCCCTTAAAAAGAAAGTTTAATCAAGAAGCACTGCTTTGGCGGCATCACATTGTTTGCAATTAGGTGTTGGAGACAATAGGACTGTTCTGTTGTGTTGTGCCAACACAGGAAAATACCTAAATAAACTAAAAGAGCAAGTTTGACTTGCTCTTTTTTGTCACCTAAAATCAACCCTTGGGCAATGCTTTTCAATTCATACAACCGTCAGGTTGCAATTCATTATGATTTTTGGTATAATAATTTCAAAACACCAATGCTGAAAGGGGGACTGACTGTGGATGAGCGGATGACTCTTTTAATGGAAAAGGCAAGGCGACTGCCATTGACACCCGGTGTCTACATTATGAAGGACAAGTCGGGCAAAATCATATATATCGGCAAGGCAAAGGCACTGCGCAACCGCGTCAGTCAGTATTTCGGCAGTGGCGAGCATCACGCCGAAAAGGTGCGGCAGATGGTCGCTCGGGTTGAGGATTTTGAATACATCCTTTGCAGCAGCGAGATTGAGGCCCTTATGCTTGAATGCTCCCTTATCAAACAGCATATGCCAAAGTACAATATTTTGCTTAAGGATGCCAAGGGATTTCATTACATTCGTGTAAGCAATCGGCCTTGGCGCACCGTAAATGCCGTCAAGCAGATTGCCGATGACGGTGCCGAGTATCTGGGGCCCTACTACTCTTTATACAGTGTATCCCGCGCCGTTGATGCCGCCAAAAAAGCCTTTAATTTGCCTCAGTGCAACAAGCAGGGTAAGGATATGAACAAGCGTGGGGTCAAGCCCTGCCTGAACTACCATATCGGGCAATGCTCCGCTCCCTGTTGCCATGGCAAAATCAGTGAGGCGGATTATGAAGAATCGGTGCAGGGCGCCCTTGACTTTTTGCGAAAAGGCTCCTCTGCCGCCATAGCAGCCCTGACTAAAGAGATGGAGCAAGCCGCCGACCGCCTTGATTTTGAGCGTGCCGCCAGGCTTCGTGACCGAATTGCATCAATGCGTGCAATGAGCACCAAGCAAAAGGTGGTGTCTAAAGAGGTTAAGGAGCAAGACGTAATTGCTCTTGCAAGCGCACCCGAAAAAAGTTGTTTTCAGGTGTTTGTTTTCAGAGACGGCAGTCTGTGTGACACCCGTCGTTTTGTGGTGGATAGCATAGAGGATGCTCCCTCTGCCCGAGCAGATTTTATATTGCAGCTCTATTCGGGCGGCAGTGAAATTCCTCCTCGCATCAGCTGTGACGGCGAAGTTGCCGACGTGGAACTGCTTTCTCGGATTCTTACTGAACAAAGGGGTAAAAAATGCTCTATCCTTGTTCCCCAAAGGGGTGAGCAACACTCTCTTACCGAGCTGTGCCGCCGCAACGCCGCCGAGTATCTTGCCGAGATTTTAAGCCGCAAGGGGCACGAAACGGCAGGCCTTGACGAGCTTGCCCGTCTGCTTGGTATGAGCAACCCACCCGAATTTATTGAGGCATACGACATATCTCACACCGCAGGTGACGAAACGGTGGCAGGTATGGTTGTCTTTAAAAACGGCGCTCCATATAAAGAGGGGTACCGCAAGTTTAAAATTGAAAACTATCAAAATGACGACTGCGCCTCTATGGCAGAGGTGATTGAGCGCCGACTGAATGAGTATGAAAAGCATCGGGAAGACGGTGACTATTTTGGCAGACTGCCCGATTTGATACTTCTTGACGGCGGCAAAGGTCAGGTGGCGGCAGTGTCTCCTATTATCAAAAAGGCAGGGTATGATATTGCTCTGTTCGGTATGGTTAAGGATGACAAGCATCGTACCCGCGCTATCACTGACGAGGGGGGCGAAATCGCCATCAAAGCCACCCGAAGCGCATATAACCTTGTTTATGCTATTCAAGAAGAGGTGCACCGCTTTGCTATTGGCTATCACAACCGCCGCCGCAAAAAGAAGATGCTTGGCTCATCCCTTACTGCTATTGAGGGAGTTGGGGAGACTCGCGCAAAGCAGCTTATGGCTCATTTTGGCACGGTGACGGCTATATCTACTGCAGAGCTTGAGGATTTGATGCGAGTTAAGGGTATGACCGAGCCGGTGGCGAAAAACGTATACAACTATTTTAATAAAGGTGACTAATATGGGCAAAGAAGTAAAAACAAACGCGATGCGGATTCTTGACCGCCTTAAAATAAAGTATGAAATTAACCTTTATACCTGCGAGGAATTTATTGACGGTGTGACGGTGGCAGATATGCTGGGTCAACCCTACGAACGCTCCTTTAAAACCCTTGTGGCAGTGGCAAAAAGCGGTGAGCACTACGTTTTTGTTATTCCCATTCATAAGGAGCTTGACCTTAAAAAAGCCGCCGCAACGGTTGGTGAAAAGTCGGTCAGTCTTATCCCTGTAAAAGAGATTACGGCGCTGACGGGCTATATCCGTGGTGGATGCACTCCTATAGGAATGAAAAAGCAGTTTAAGACGGTTATTCACTCTTCCGCAACGGATTTTGAGCAGATTATCATCAGCGGCGGCAGAATCGGTGCGCAGATATTTTTGGCACCTCTTGATTTGCAAAAAGCCGCCAACGCCCAATTTGCAGAGATAATATTTTAAGAAAAAAGACTTGGAGAGATTGAATTCTCGCCAAGTCTTTTTTAAGTGAAGTTTCAAATGTGATTTGAAGTGAAGTTGTGATAAAACACAGTGAAGTTTTTGTAACAAAAGTGAAGTAAAGTTTGCCGAAACACTTGCGAAGCAAACTTCACTATGCAGTAACTTCACTTGCCCGTAAGGGCAAACTTAGTTGGCGACTTTGTCGCCCTTTGAACTCGAGTGAAGTTTCAAATGTGATTTGAAGTGAAGTTGTGATAAAACACAGTGAAGTTTTTGTAACAAAAGTGAAGTAAAGTTTGCCGAAACACTTGCGAAGCAAACTTCACTATGCAGTAAC
>JAFQWE010000035.1 GCA_017407645.1 Clostridia bacterium
GTTATAAAGAGCTTTGGTTTCAGCAGTGGCATAGCCTGTGCCCTTGGGTGCCTTAAGGCTGTTATTATCGTCCTTAATAGCATCTGCTACGTCAACAGTCCAATCAGCAGTGCTGAGAGCAGGAACCTCTTTACCAACGAGACTTCTTACAGGAGCGTTTCCTTCTGCAGAAGCAGTGAAGCCTGCAAAACAGGTCATCATTGTGCAAAGCATTGCAATGCACAAAAGCAAGGATAAAATCTTTTTCATACTTAACCTCTTTCTTTTGAAATTATTATGTCACATTCCTACGCCGAATGACACATTACTTCATTGCAATAACTTCTTTTGCCTTTTTAACAATATCCTTTGAGCCAAGACCAAACATTTCAAGCAAGTCGAGTGCAGGACCTGAGGTGCCGAATTCATCCTCTACGCCAACCTTTTTAACGGGAGTAGGCATCTTATCAGCAAGCAGTTCGCAAACTGCACTGCCAAGACCGCCGATAACAGAATGCTCTTCTGCAACAACGATTGCACCCGTCTTCTTAGCGGCATCAAGAATAATTTCTTCATCCAATGGCTTGATGGTGTGGATGTTGATTACACGAGCAGAGATGCCCTCTTCCTTAAGGATGTCGGCTGCCTGTAAAGCACGCTCAACCATAAGCCCGGTTGCAACGATGGTAACGTCGGTGCCGTCTACAAGGTTGATGCCCTTGCCAAGTTCAAACTTGTAGTTGTCGTAGTTAATTACAGGCACTGCAAGTCTGCCAAAACGGAGATATACGGGGCCGTCAATTTCGGCTGCGGCAATAGTTGCTGCCTTTGCCTCAACTGCATCGGCAGGGTTGATAATAGTCATACCGGGAATGGTGCGCATAAGAGCAATATCCTCACAGCACTGGTGGGTTGCGCCGTCCTCACCAACAGAGATGCCTGCATGGGTTGCACCGATATTTACGGGCAAATGAGGATAGCCGATGGAGTTGCGTACCTGCTCAAAAGCACGGCCTGCAGCAAACATTGCAAAGCTTGATGCAAAAACAACCTTGCCTGTTGCGGCAACGCCTGCGGCGATAGACATCATATTCTGTTCTGCAATACCGCAGTTGTAGAAGTTTTCAGGGAATTCCTTTTTGAATGCGCCTGTTTTGGTTGCAGCGGCAAGGTCAGCATCCATAACAATAATATCGTCTCGGGTTTTGCCAAGCTCGATAAGGCCTTGACCATAGCCGTCACGGGTAGCCATCTTTTTGATTTCTGCCATTATTATCACTCCTTCTTATGCTTCAAGGTCTGCAAGCTGTGCCTTAAGCTCGGTCATTGCCTGCTCTGCCTGTTCAGCGTTGGGAGCAACACCGTGCCAACCAACCTGATTTTCCATAAACGATACGCCCTTGCCCTTTACAGAGGTTGCAATAATTGCAGTGGGCTTGCCTTTGCACTCACGGGCTGCCTTATAGGCGGCTTCAATCTGGTCAAAGTCGTGAGCGTCAATAGTGATTACATTCCAACCGAATGCTTCAAACTTCTTATCAACGGGTGCAGGAGAGTTAACCTCTTCAACAGTACCGTCAATCTGAAGATTGTTAAAGTCAATGTAGGCAACAAGGTTGTCAAGCTTTTTGTTAGCGGCAAACATAGCTGCCTCCCAAACCTGACCTTCCTCAATCTCGCCGTCACCAAGAATGGTGTAAACACGGTAATTATCACCAAAATGCTTTGATGACAAAGCCATACCAACGGCAGTAGAAACACCCTGACCGAGTGAACCGGTAGACATATCTACACCGGGGGTGCTTTTAAGACTGGGGTGACCCTGAAGCATAGCGTGAGGCTTGCGAAGACGGGCAATTTCGGACCAATCAAAAAATCCGCGAAGTGAAAGAATAGGATAAAGTGCAGGTGCAGCGTGACCCTTTGAAAGAACAAAACGGTCTCTGTCTGCCTTTGTGGGATTTGCGGGGTCAATATTCATCTCGTTAAAATAGAGATATGCCAGAACGTCGCATATTGAAAGCGAACCGCCCGGATGGCCTGCCTTTGCATTGAAGGTGCCTTCAATAACACCCATTCGTGCTTTGCAAGCCGCAATTTTGAGTTGTTTTTTAGTCTGAACGTCCATAATTACTCCTCTTCAGCTTGAATATTTATTATTACCGCCTGCTCGAGCGGATGATAACCATATTTAGTATTTTTGATACAGATAATCAATAAATTCTGCCACCGCACCCTCTCGGCAAGGGCAAGCAACGTAGTCCACCATTGCCTTTAAATCGTCGGGTGAATCACTTGGCACACAAGTGACGGCGCCTTTTTTAAGCATACCTATATCATTGTAATAGTTGCCTGCAACAAAGATTTTGTCGGGACTTATACCCAGTTGCGCCGCAACATCCATCATTACACTGCCTTTATTAACTCCATTTGGCAATATTTCAACGAAAACCTTGTCACTGCGAACCACGTCCCCTGCCAAATCGGGAATTGAGCGCAAATATGCATCCAATTCATCTATGACGGTGGGAGCGCCGCCAAAAAGCACCTTGTTTATAACACCGTCGCAGCAGTCTTTAACGGTTAGTTGCTCTGATTCAATAAGGCTTGAGATTTCGGGGTTGCTTTTGAAAAGCCAAAGTTCTTCACCGCAATAGAAAATTATGCCAACGGAAAATTTCTCTGCAATTTCAAGTGATATTTGCTTGCAGTCAAGTGACTTTTGAGAAACCACCTTGCCAAGCGCAGTATCATACACCACTGCACCGTTGTTAGCAATTAGCTTTGCAGAGCAACCAAGTTTTTTTGCAACAGGCACCGACGACTGAGGCGAGCGCCCCGTTGCTAACAGCACCTGACCGCCATCTGCAACAAAACGGTTAACTGCCGTTATGTTGGCGGGGTTGATATATCTTTGCTCTGCCAAAGTGCCGTCAATATCAGACACAAGCAGAAATCCGTCAAATTTTTTCATTTTCTAGACCTTTTAAAAACGAGGTAAAATATTCGGGCAGTGGACTGTCAAATTCAAGATATCTGCCGTCAGGATGGATAAATCCAATCTTTTTAGCGTGCAGACACTGACCGCCCAGCCGCTCAATGACTTTTTTAGGGCCGTAAACCGAATCCCCTGCTACCGCGTGGCCTATGTATGACATATGCACCCTTATCTGATGAGTGCGGCCCGTCTCAAGTCGCAATGCAAGGTGGGTGAATTTGCCGTAGCGATTAACTACGCGCCAATGGGTAACGGCGTTACGGGAGGCTTTGGTTGTGACCGCCATTTGCTTACGCTTGGTAGGATGCCTGCCAATCGGCGCATCAACAATCCCCTCATCCTCTTTAACGTTGCCGTAGACCACTGCTTCGTACTCACGGGTAAAGGAATGTTCCTTTATCTGCGCGGCTAAATGAGTGTGGGCGCGGTCGTTTTTTGCCACGATAAGCAGTCCGCTTGTATCCTTATCAATACGGTGGACTATACCGGGACGGATAACTCCGTTTATGCCCGAAAGACTGTCACCGCAGTGGGCAAGCAAGGCATTTACCAAGGTTCCGTCAGCATTGCCGGGAGCGGGATGAACAACCATCCCCTTTGGTTTGTTAACTACAAGCAAATCATCATCCTCATAAACAATATTAAGAGGGATTTCTTGAGGCTTTGCGGTAGAATCAACGGGTGCAGGCACATGAACGATAATTCGGTCACCCACGTTAAGCGAGGACTTTTTCTTTGCCTCTTTCCCGTTTATAGATACTCTGCCATCGTCGCAGAGTTTTGCGGCGGCAGAGCGTGTAAACTGACCTGTGGATGCCAAAAAAGCATCCACACGGTCACATTTTTCGGTACAAATAAACTCTAACTCAGACATCTCTGTCACCCTTTGATGCCTTTTGCGCTTTTGATTTTTTAACGTCCTTAACCGTGTCTGCAACAAAGTAAATTATAAGCATTATGCAACCAACAACCACGCAGCAGTCGGCAAAGTTAAACACCCAAACCCACAGCTTGCCAAACAGTTTAACGTCAATAAAATCAATAACGTACTTCAGTCGGAAGCGGTCAATCATATTACCAATACCGCCGCCGATAACTAAAGAGGCAGTCCAAATCAACCATTTGCCTTTGATTTTGCCCAAAAGCAGAGCCGCAACACCTAAAACCACAATTATAACAGTAATTGTGTTAAAGATATAAGGCTTGCCTGAAAGGGAGCCAAACACCGCACCGTCATTGCGGATATAGGTAAAATTAAGCACACCTTTTATAATGGGCAGAGTTTCGCCCACGTATTGAAAATTGCTTTCTACCAAAAGTTTGGTTATCTGGTCAATAACCACCAACAAGGCGGATACCATCAAAGCAATAAGTTCAACCTTTCGTGACTTAAGCCAGCCTATAAAATCAATGGCGTTTTTTTGCTTGGTCAAAACTGAAGCCTCCACTTAAAATCATTTCATTTCGGCAATAATCTTTGCACAACGGCGGCACAAATCGGGATAGGTACTGTCTTTGCCTACATACTCTTCGTATGACCAGCAACGTGCACACTTGCATCCGACTGCCTTTGTTACGGTAACACCAACGTTGTCGCCCTTGAAGTCGCCGCCCTCACCTTGTACCAAACTAACGGCAGAGGTAATAAAGAGTGCGGTAAGGGGATTTTCGGTATCGTGCAACAAGGTATGCCATTCGCCATCTGCGTAAACGGTTACCTTTGCATCAAGGGATGAGCCGATAACCTTTTCCTTACGGGCAATTTCGATTGCCTTTTTAACGTCGTCGCGTACAGCGTGAAGTTTATCCCACTCTTGCATAAAGTTATCGTCAACGTCAAGGTTGGTTGCGGTGGGGAAATCGTTAAACATTACACTGCCTGCATCACGATTTGCATCGTGGGGCATAAACGCCCAAATTTCCTCTGCAGTAAATGCGATAATAGGTGCAAGAAGAAGTGTAAGATTATCAAGAATGCGATACATTGCAGTTTGTGCAGCACGGCGGGTATCACTGTCGGCACGCTCTACGTAAAGTCTGTCCTTAATAACGTCAAGATAGAAGTTTGACATATCAACAACGCAGAAGTTGTGAATGGCGTGGAATATGATGTGATACTCGAAGTTTTCATATGCTTCGCGGCACTTTTCAATAAGTGCGTTAAGGCGAGCAAGTGCCCATTTATCCATAGGCTCAAGCTTGCTGATGTCAACTGCGTCGGTATCGGGATTGAAATCGTGAATGTTACCCAAAATAAAGCGGGCGGTATTACGGATTTTACGGTATGCCTCTGAAAGTTGCTTCAAGATATCCTTTGAAATACGGATATCGGCGTGATAGTCACTTGATGCAACCCACAAGCGCAAAATATCGGCGCCGTACTGATTTACGATTTCTTCAGGTTCAATGGTGTTGCCGATTGACTTAGACATCTTTTTGCCTTCGCCGTCAACAACCCAACCGTGAGTTACAACTGCCTTATAAGGAGCAATACCCTTGGTAGCAACGCTGGTAAGAAGGCTTGACTGGAACCAACCGCGATACTGGTCGGCACCCTCAAGATAAAGGTCGGCAGGATGACCAAGGTAGTCACGCTCGTCAAGAACGGCGGCGTGGGTTGAGCCTGAGTCAAACCAAACGTCCATAATATCGGTTTCTTTAGTGAAACGGTTACAACCGCATTTGCAAACTGTTCCCTCGGGCAACAGCTCGGCGGCGGTATGAGCGTACCAAGCGTCTGCCCCTTCCTTGCGGAACATATCGGCAACCTTTGCAATGGTTTGCTCAGATATAATCTGCTCGCCGCAATCCTCACAGTAGAAGAGAGGAATGGGCACGCCCCAAGTACGCTGACGGGAAATGCACCAGTCGGAACGGTCACGAACCATACCTGAAATGCGGTCTTCACCCCAACCGGGAATCCACTTAACAGTCTTGATTGCTTCAAGAGCCTCATCAGAGAAGGCTTTGATTGAGCAGAAGCACTGCTTGGTGGCGCGGAAAAGAATGGGTGACTTACAACGCCAGCAGTGAGGATACTGGTGGATAATCTTTGCAAGTGCAAACAAGTGACCTGTCTGATCAAGATGCATTGCAATGCTCTTGTTTGCTTCGTCGGTAGAAAGGCCTTCAAACTGGCCTGCTTCCTCAGTCATAACGCCCTTTGCATCAACCGATACAATCATTGGCACCTGAGGATATTTGCGGCAAACCTCAAAGTCGTCAACACCAAAACCGGGGGCGGTGTGAACGCAACCTGTACCGCTTTCAAGAGTTACGTGGTCACCAACAATAACAAGGCTTTCGCGGTCAAGGAATGGGTGCTGAGCAGACATAAGCTCAAGCTCTTTGCCCATAAGGGTTGCCATAAGCTCGTACTGCTCAATGCCTGCGGCGGCAAAGGATTTGCCTGCAAGCTCTTCAGCCATAATATAAAACTCGTCGCCTGCTTTATAAATGCCGTAATCATAGTTGGGGCCAACGCAGATTGCCACGTTGCCGGGCAAGGTCCAAGTAGTAGTGGTCCAAATTACGAAATAGGTTTTATCAAGATCGCAGCCATACTGAGCAAGCTTACCCATATCGTCGCTAACCTTGAACTTAACATAGATAGAATGGCAAGGATCCTCGGCATATTCGATTTCTGCCTCGGCAAGAGCGGTCTGGCACTCGGGACACCAGTATACAGGCTTAAGGCCCTTGTAGATATAGCCCTTTTGAGCCATTTCGCCGAATATTTCAACCTGACGGGCAACAAACTCGGGTTTAAGGGTCAAATAGGGGTTATCCCACTCACCCAAAACGCCCAAACGCTTGAATTGGTCGCGCTGGTCATCAACAAAGCCAAGAGCAAACTCGCGACAAATCTTACGAAGCTCAAGAGGTGAAACCTGCTCGGTTGACTTCATACCTGCTGCCTTGCGAGCCTTAAGCTCGGTAGGAAGACCGTGAGTGTCGTATCCGGGCACGAAGGGTGCCTTGAAGCCGGTCATATTCTTATAGCGCACAACAAAGTCTTTAAGAATTTTGTTAAGTGCGGTGCCAAGGTGAATTTTGCCGTTTGCATATGGAGGGCCATCGTGCAAGGTGTAAAGAGGCTTGCCCTCGTTACGTTTCATAATCTGCTCGTAAAGTTCTTCTGAATACCACTTCTTAAGTGCCTCAGGCTCACGCTCGGGCAAACCTGCGCGCATTGGGAATTCGGTATTAAGCAGGTTGAGTGTCTGGTTATAATCCTGTGCCATTGTTATATCTCCAATCAATTAGTTATTGTCTTCGCCAATTTGAATTCTACCGCCGAAGGTATCGTCCTCGTCGTCATCATCGTCAAAAATTACGGTAAATCCGCTTTTTGCAGGTTGTGCATTCTCGGTAAGGGATGCCACCTCTTCAACTGCGGCGGCTGCCTGTGCCTCGTTTTCTTGCATATCGTCAAAAAGCTTGAGCAACGGACTGCTTGCCTCGGCAGGCTCCTCTGCAGGAGTATTGTCAACAAAAGAGATTTGTGCAACGGGCAGGTCGTCCTCTTCCTCAACAACTACGGGTTCCTCAACGGGTGCCACTTCCTTTGCGGGAGCTTCATAAACGATTTCCTGCTGAACGGGAGCAACCTCAACTGTGGGCATCAAATCAGGCAAATCTTTGATAAGAGCAACCTGTGCCTTGTAGCGCTCAAGCACGTCTGCACGGAATGAGGAAACTTCTGCTTTAAGGGCATCGTAAAGGGCACGCTGTGCCTCAATTTCTGCCTGAAGCTTTGCAGACTCTTCAGCAGCAATGCGGCGCACCTCTTCAAGCATTTGGTTAGCCTTTGCCTCTGCTTCGGCATTTGCTTTTTCAAAGGCTGCCTCGGCATCTGCAGTAAGCTGTTTTGACTTGGCAATAGCGTCGGCAAGCACTGCCTCTGCCTTTGCATCGGCATCGGCTGTAACTGCCTGCGCGGTTGCCTGTGACTCTGCCAATTTCTGCTCGGCGGTTTGCTTTGCCTCGTCGGTAATCTGCATAGCCAACTTTTGTGCATTAACAAGAGTGGTCTGAATTATAGTTTCGTTCTTTTTAAGCTCGTCGATAATGCGCTGCATATCGCGAATTTTTCTTTCTTGAAAAGATAAGGTTTCTGCAACTGAGGAGATAAACTCGTCAACCTCTGATGCACGGTAACCATTCATACCTGCTTTTTGAAATTCACAGCTTAACGCCTGCTCGGATGTAATCATTATATTTTCCTGCCTTTCATATTTTCAGATATATTTGCGCACGCACAAAACCGTTCTGCCTTTGCGTGTAAGAGTATCGCACTCATCAATTATAAATTTGCCCTTGCCCCTGACTGTGACTCGGCTGCCCGCAGCAACCTTTTTGGTGGTTGACAGACATTCCGCCGAATCAACGGCAACCAAGCCTGCAGAGATAACCTCCTCTGCCTTGCTGCGCGAATAGGAGCAAAGCGCGCCCACAACACAGTCAAGACGGGTGGATGCAACGGTAAATCGCAGTTGCTCAAAGCCGCTTGCCTGAGGTAGCGGAGGCGTATAGCCAAGTTGGATTTTTACCCCTTCGCCGCCAACCTTTTGAAGCTGACCCATCACGTAGTCTGTAATGCCGTCGGCAAGGAAGATAACTGCGCGACTGCCGTCAGTCAGTATGTCGCCCACCGAATCGCGACGAATACCCAAAGACATCAAACTGCCCAACCAGTCCCTATGGGATAGTTGAGCGGTAGGACGGGCAATGACTGTAACTGCCTTGAAGGGATAGTCATCGGGGCTGACTTCGGCATAATCGGGGTAAACACACATATACACCCTGTCTGCCGATTCGTAGCCGCCGTAAAAGGCTACGTTGCTGTAACCGATTGCCGCGCCTTTGGCAACTGCAACCCCATGCTCATCAAGAAAGCCGATAAAACGGGTTGCATATTTATCCCTTGCGGAGCAAACGGCATCTTCAACACGACTTACGATAAGTCGGTCTTCGCTGTTTATGTTATCTGCCATTAAGGACGGAAATAGGAGTTGTTTTCAACTTCCTCAAAAAGCACGTCGCCCATAACGTCAACGTTGTTGGGGGTTACAACAAATGCGTTGTTGGCGGCACGCTTGATGGTGCCTTTGTTTGCATAGGCAACACCGCTTAAGAAGTCAACCAAACGGCGAACAACGTCCTTAGGTGCGTTTTCAAGGTTAACAACAACGGTGCGCTTTGCACAAAGGTGGTCGGCGATTGCAAGGCCGTCCTCAAAGGTTTCGGGTTTTACAAGCACAACCTGAAGTTGAGGCGCATTGTTCATATTTACAACATTTTTAGGAGCGTCTGAACGAGTTTTTACGCCGAAGGTACGACGAGGCTCTTCTTCATATTCCTCTTCCACTTCTACCTCTTCTTCTACTTCGTCGGCAGGGGTGAAGAAATTCTTAAAATTCTCTTTAAAGCCCATAGTAAATTCTCCTTTAAAAATAAAATCATTTATATTCTCGGGCACCGAACAGTACCGAGCCAAGACGGATTATATTTGCGCCCGACTGGATGGCTTGCTCGAAATCACCCGACATTCCCATAGACAAAAAGTCCATACTAATATTATCTATTTTTTTAGCCGAAATGTCAATAAACTTCTGATACATTTTATCAAAAAATCCACGAATTTCTTTATCATTTTCGCATATTGGGGGTATGCACATCAATCCTTTAACTTTTATACCCTCAAATGTGGCAATTTGGTGCAAAAACTCCTCTGTTTCATCGGCAGGAATTCCCGACTTTGACACCTCATTGCCAATGTTGATTTCTACCAAAATATCGGTGGTAAGATTCATATCAAGACTGCGCTTTGACAGTTCACTTGCAAGTTTGAGTGAATCAACCGACTGCACCATCTGCACCTTGCCCACCACCTGCTTTATCTTGTTGGTTTGCAGTCTGCCGATATGGTGACGGGTGGCGCTTTTGTCAAGGTCGTCATACTTCTGACAAAGCTCTTGCACTCTGTTTTCACCGATAAGGGTTATTCCCCTGCCGATTGCGTGGTTTATCACTTCAACAGGTACCGTTTTTGTGGCGGCAAGCAACTGAATATCACTTGCGCTTTTGCCCGCCTTTTGCGCCGCCGCTTCAATTCGGCTGAGGACGTATTTATAGTTTTCGTCAAACTGTTTGCATCTTAATTCTAACTCTTCTTTAGAGAGATTTGCCGTCATACAGATTTTTCCCCTTTACAACAACATCGTCATAAATATGCAAGCCTTTTTCCATTGGGTCGGCTTGCTGACAAACCACGTATCCGTTGCCTGTGTAAAGCACCTTGACAGGCACAAACTCGATAGAGGTGCCGTTAGAGGTGTAAACACCCTTTTTGCCATCATTTACGCGGATTGCCTTGTCAGATATTCTGAGTCCGTCATAGGTATGCAGTACCACACTGACTGACGGTGTGCGCAATGCGGACAGTTCACTGCTCATATAACTGCAAGAGAGAATGAGCACCGCTTCATCCGACTGCACGCTTTTATTAACCTGCAAAACCTTTGCAGGCACCGACACAACCTCTGACGTGGATATATCAACATCCACCTTGTCACCGGGGGCAAACTGCAGGGCTTGTTCAAAGGTTATTGCCACAGCAATATACCAGTTAACGTCGCTTACCACCTTGCCAACGGCGTTTTCTTTGGGTTGCTCGCTTTTGATATTTTTAAGCATTTCGGGGGTTAATGAGTCAACATCCTCAATGTTAAAGGCGTTTTCATAGCCGTCAACCGAAGACACAAAATAGCCTGCACAGGGGGACTTTACACTGCCAAGAGGATTGCCGATTGCAGTGGCAAGATTTTCTCTTTGCACCTTTAAGGATGATATAAGGGATGAAAAATCAGTGCTTTGACCCGTTATAGTCTGACGGCGGTTGATAACCGACAGTAAATCCTGCGCTTTGTTGCGACAGTCGGTAAAATTGCCCTGCTCCACAGAGTTAAGCAGTGTAACAAGACTGCTGTGTGCCTGCTCGTTAAGCTGACTGATATCCACAACAACGCCTGTTGAGTAGTTGCTCAAGGATTCAAGGTTTTCAATCTGTCGGTCAAGGTCGTCAATTTTAGCAAGAGACTGCACAACCTTGTCGCTATGATATATATCGGCAATAACACTGCCCGATGCAACTCGCTGACCGTTGCCGATAGCATAACGGTATGAGCCCTTTGCATCGCTTTCTACCACAGTTTCGGTGCGGATAATATATGCCTGCTCTGCTTCAATGGTGTCGCGGGCAGTGTAGGATACTGCCTGCTCGGTTTCGATGCTTTGATATGGCACCACAAGGACGTGGTAGCACAAATATGCAATTAAAAGTAAACCAAGCAGTGCAGAAAGCACACGTTTTAATCCAACACTCATTGCTTCCACTCCTTATCAATAATTTCTATTGCTTGTTCAGTAAGGCTTTGTGCCGTCATATCATCGGCATAAAGCCAACGTATGCGCTCATCCCGTCTGAACCAGCTTAACTGCCGTTTAGCATAACGGCGGGTCTGCATTTTAAGGCGCTCTACACACTCATCAAGGGTTGCAGTGCCCTCAAAATAATCAAAAAGCTCTTTGTGGCCGATTGCCTGCGCGGCAGTCCGTCCTCGGTTGAGATAGGCTTTTTCCGCTTCTTTCAGCAAGCCGTTTTGGAGCATAATATCAACGCGACGGTTGATGCGGTCGTATAGTTTCTCGCGGTCGGCAAAGGTGATACCAATCATCAAGGTATCAAATCGGCTTGGAGTATCGTGAGAGCGCGCCACCTGCTCGGTCATAGTAATGCCGTCGGCGTAGAAAAGCTCAAGAGCGCGGGTTATCCTCTTTGTATCGGACAAATGAAGCTTTGCCGCATATTCTCCGTCTATGCTTGCAAGTTCATTTAGCAGTGCCTCTGCCCCCTCTGACTCAAGGCGGTCTTGAAGCTTTTTGCGTACCTCTGATGAATTTGAGCCCATAAAGGTGATGTTGTCGGCAAAGCTGTTCATATAAAGTCCTGTGCCGCCAACAAGAACGGGAGTAGCACCTCTGCTTACAATCTGGTCGGCAACCTTGTTTGCATCGGCGCAAAATTGGGCAACCGAATACTCCTCATCGGGAGAAAGGAATCCCACAAGATGATGAGGAATATCTTGCATTTCTTCAGTTGTGGGGGCGGCGGTTGCAATGCTCATACCCTTGTAAATCTGCATAGAATCACAAGATATTACCTCGCCGCCGATTGCCTTTGCAATGCCAATACCCAAAGCGGTTTTGCCCGATGCGGTAGGCCCTGCAACTGCAACCATTCGTATCTTTTTATCCAAGTCTGCCAAACTGTTTTTCCAGCTCTTTTCTGGTTAATTTATATGCAACCGGTCTGCCGTGTGGACAGTAGCGTATATCGTCGCTTAACGCCACTCTGCGAGCAAGGTGGAGCAAATCCTCTTTGCCCGATTTGTCACCGCCTTTTATGGCGGCACGGCAAGCCATATTGTGATAAAGCCAATCTATTTTATTAATCTGCACGTCGCCCTTGCTATGAGCAAGACCGCTCGCAATTTCGGTTATCAATTCGGTTGGATTTTCCTCCGTAAGCACAGAGGGAACTGCGCGCACAAGGACACTTGAGCCGCCAAACTCCTCTATCTCGAAGCCTGCTTTGGTTATAGCATCAAGGTTTTCAAAAATAAGGGCGTATTCATCCTTTGACAAGGTGACTGCCGCAGGCTCCAAAAGAAGTTGAGAACTGATTGTTGCCGATGCCTTTAGCTTTTCGTACAAAATGCGCTCGTGTGCGGCATGTTTGTCGATAATAATCAGCTCCTCGCCGTGTTCAACAAGCACGTAGGTAGCAAACGCCTCGCCCACAAAGGTTACGTCTACATCCTCGAAATTTGGTTCAGAAGGCACCTGCACAACAACCTCTGACTCCTCTGTTTTAGGTGCAGGTGTTGGTGCTTGCACAGGCTCGTCATCAACTATTATATCCAAATTAGTCTTGCGCACGGGCTCTGATTTGTATTCAAAAGATGGCTCCCTGACAACCGTTTCACTAACCCTTACGGGATTATTTTGGGCAGGGATATGCTGAAAATAATCATTGCGGCGCAAAGGATTTTGTGCAGGCTTGGATGGGGTTTCCACAGGTATATCAAAGACTCTTGTTTGCTCTGCCGTTGGAATTTGAAGGGGCGGTTTTAGAGAGGTAAGTTTAATCTCGTTCATTTGGTAGCCACCGCCAAGGGCTGACTTTACACCGTAATAAACGGTATCAAAAACAGGTTTCTCATTAGTAAAACGGCACTCAAGTTTTGCAGGGTGCACGTTTATATCCACCTGTGAGCAATCCATTGTTAAAAAGAGGACGCCTGAGGGGAAAAGCCCCGTCATAATTGAGCCTTTGTAGGCTTGTTCAAGAGCGGCGCGCATTGTGTTAGAGTTAACGTATCTGCCGTTTATAAAGAAGTGCTGCATTCCTCTTGATTTGCGGGCGGCTTCAGGCTTGCAGATAAATCCGCCAAGTTTAAATCCGTCGGTAGAATAGTCAACGGGAATAAGCCCTGACCTGAAATCGCGACCGTAAACCGAATAGACTGCGGCAGACAAATCACCGTTGCCTTGGGTTTGCATTTGCACCTTTGAGTCGGATATATAGCGGAAGGCAATCTCGGGGTGTGAGAGCGCCATTCTATCCATAATCTGTGCAACAGCCGCCGTTTCGCGACTGTCTTTTTTAAGGAATTTCATTCGGGCAGGCACGTTGTAAAAAAGGTCGCGCACAATAATTGTGGTACCCTTGGGGCAACCTGCCTCTTCATAAGATACCTCGTCACCGCCGTGGATTGAGTAGGCGGTGCCGTCACCGTCAGTAGTGGCGGTGAGCATATCTACACGGGCAACCGCTGACACCGATGCCAAGGCTTCACCGCGGAAGCCCAAGGTGGCAATAGAGGTTAAATCCTCCTCACTGCTTACCTTACTTGTGGCGTGGCGCAAAAAGGCGGTTGGCACCTGATCGTGAGGTATGCCGCAACCGTCATCGGTTATGCGCATAAAGGTGATGCCGCCGTTTTTAATCTCCACAGTAATATGAGAGGAGCCGGCATCTATTGAATTTTCAACAAGCTCTTTTATAACCGATGCAGGTCGCTCTACCACTTCACCGGCGGCAATAAGCTCTGCAACGTGTTTGTCAAGCACTTTTATAGCCATTTTAACTCCTCCTTAAGTTGAATTTGAATTTATAAGGAACGGGCAAGTTTTGTAAGCTCGTCCAATCGGCTCATAGCCTGAATGGGTGTCATACCGTTAACATCCAAGGCTTTAAGCTCGTCAATAAGCTGCAGTGTGGCGGTGTCGCCAAAGGACATTACACCGTCATTTTCTGCCATAGCAGGTCTTGATACAGAGGGTCCCTCTGCCTCAAGGTCTTTTAGAATTTTTCTTGCGCGACGCACAACCTCATCGGGTATGCCTGCAAGCTTGGCAACCTCTACACCGTAGCTGCCGTCGGCACTGCCGCGGATTATACGGCGCAGGAAGGTTATATCGTCACCCCTCTTGCGAACAGAGGTGTTGTAATTCTTAACGCCCTCAAGGGTGTTTTCAAGTTCGGTAAGTTCGTGATAATGGGTGGCAAACAGAGTCTTTGCGCCGATTTTTGACTTGCTGTTAACGTGCTCAAGAACGGCTCTTGCAATAGACATTCCGTCGTAGGTAGAGGTGCCGCGTCCAATCTCGTCGAATATAAGCAAACTGTCGGCAGTGGCATTTTTTAGAATATAGGCAACCTCGCTCATTTCCACCATAAAGGTTGACTGACCTGCCGACAAATCGTCGGAGGCGCCAACGCGGGTGAAAATAGCATCGCAAATGCTGATATCGGCCGACTGGGCAGGAACAAAAGAGCCTGCCTGTGCCATAAGGACAATCAGTGCCACCTGTCGCATATAGGTAGATTTACCTGCCATATTGGGACCTGTGATAATAGCGCAGCGGTCATCACGCTTGTCAAGATAGGTATCGTTGGGCACAAAGGGAGTAGTAAGCAAGCTTTCCACAACGGGATGTCTGCCACCGTGAATATCTATTCTGCCCTCAATATTGATAAGAGGACGGCAATAACCAAGCTGTGCCGCAGTGTGTGCATAAGAACAAAGCACGTCCATTCTGCCGATTGCGGCGGCGGTGGACTGAATTCGGCTAAGTTGGTCGGCAACGGCGCATCTTACCTGATCAAAAATCTCTCTTTCAAGGCGGGCAAGACGCTCCGAAGCGCCTAAAATACGGCTTTCAAGCTCTTTTAATTCTTCGGTAATATAGCGCTCGCAGTTGGTTAAGGTCTGCTTGCGAATATAGGTGTCGGGCACCATATCCTTAAAGGAATTGGTAATTTCTATGCAATAGCCAAACACCTTGTTATATTTTATTTTAAGGGTTTTGATGCCTGTGCGCTCACGCTCCTGAGCCTCTACCCTTGTGATAACGCCCTTGCCGTCGGTCATATCCAGACGGAGTTGGTCAATATCCTCGTTATAGCCCTTGCGGATTACGTTGCCGTCTTTAAGAAGTGCAGGCGGCTCAGGGTCTATGGCGTTGTCAATAAGATTATAAACGTCTTGCAATTCATCAATCTGATTATATGTATCCTTCAAAATGCCCGATTTACAAAGAGCAAGATAATTCTTTATTTCAGGCAAACGGCTGATAGTATAGGCAAGACTGCGAAGTTCACGGGGTGATACACTGCCGTAAATTACGCGTGACATAAGTCGCTCAAGGTCAAAAACTCCCCCAAGCATTTCTCTCAGTTCGCATCTTGTTTCGGTGTTGTCAACCAATTCCTGCACGCCGTTAAGTCGGTTGTTAATAGCAATGGGGTTAAGAAGGGGTTGCTCTATCCACTGACGGAGCAAGCGCTTACCCATTGCGGTGCAGGTGTCGTCAATCACCTTCATAAGCGAGCCGCGACTGTCGCGATTTCGCATTGTTTCGCCGATTTCAAGGTTGCGGCGTGTAGACAAATCAAGACGCATAAACTGTGCCTCGGTATAAACGTCAACACTGTTAATACAGTCAAGTCCTGTGCGCTTGGTCTCTTGCAAATATTCAATGGCGGCAGATACTGCCCTTACAACAGAGGTGTCCTCACCCATTCCAAGTGCATTAACCGATTTGCCAAAGTGGGCTTCACACACCTCTACGGCGTGGTTGTATTCAAAATAAAAGTCGGGGCGTGGCTCAAAACGGCACTTAAGTCTGGTTTTGAGAAAATCAACTACACCCGGCTCCACCACTGCGGGAGCGTTAAGTATAACCTCGCTTGGCTGATAGCAACCAAGTTCGCTGATTATACGGGTGGCAAGACTGTCCCCCGACAGAGCGGTGGCGTGAAGTCCGCCCGTTGATGCGTCAACGAAGCAGATGCCTGCTCTGTCCCCCTCTACCATAACGGAGCAGAGGTAGTTGTTGCGGGACTCAACCAGCATACTGTCTTCAATAACGGTTGCGGGGGTTATGACACGTATTATCTCGCGCTTAACAAGACCCTTTGCTTTTGCAGGGTCTTCAGTTTGCTCGCAAATTGCCACCTTGTAGCCCTTTTCAACCAGACGGGACACGTAGGTTTCGTAACTGTGAAAAGGCACGCCGCACATTGGCGCACGCTCTTCCAGTCCGCAATCCCTGCCTGTAAGGGTTAACTCTAACTCTTTTGAAGCCAACTTGGCGTCGTCAAAAAACATCTCGTAAAAGTCACCAAGACGGAAAAAGAGTATGGTGTCGGGGTTTTGCTCTTTTATTTGCAGATACTGCTGCATCATAGGAGATAACTGTGCCATTTTATTGCTCCTGTTTTTTGTTCAATATAAATTTATCAGTGACATCCGCCACAAGTTGCGCAACTGCCTGTGCAGCCTGATGAAAGTTCGCAAGTATCGGGGTCCTCACCCTGAATGCAAAGGTCGATTATGCCGTTCATATTCTGAAGCAGAGCATCCATCTCGCCCTTTGCCTTGTTGTATGCAATCATATTTTCGTTAACCATAATTTCTGCATAAATCTGACGCATTTTAGCGTTCAGTTGCTTAAAGCGTTCTTCGTCACGGTTATCGTCTTTGTTTGCCTCCTCGGCGGCTTGCATACGAACAAGATTGAACTCGTGAATTTGCTCTTGCAACTTTTCGTCCTCATCATTTGCCTTGCGGCAACGGTTAAACTCAATATAACGCTCGTCTGCCTGAATGGCTTTGCCGAGCTCTCTTGCTGCTTTAATAATTCCCATTGTTAATCGCTCCAATTTAATCAGTTATTTCACCCTCAAGCACCCAGTTGAGCGCTTTGGTGATTTTTACGTTTACAAACTGGCCAACCTTTGCTTTGTCACCCTCAAAGGTTATGCCGATATTTCCGTCTGTTCTGCCAAACAGTTTGCCGTCGGGATGATGCTCTTCACACAGCACCCGATAGGTTTTGCCAAGGGATAAGGCGCATCGTTTTGCGGCAATCCCCTCTTGCAAAGAGAGAAGTTCACTCATCCATTTTGCCTTTTCGGTGTGGGATACGGGGTCAGGCATTTTGGCGGCAGGAGTGCCCTCTCTGGCTGAGTAGATAAAGGTGAAAAGAGATGTAAACTGCACCTTTTCAACAAGAGACAGGGTGTCGCAAAATTCCTCGTAGGTTTCACCGGGGAAGCCCACGATAACGTCACTTGTTATGCTAAGCTCAGGCATTCTTTTGCGTGCCTCGTCAATAAGATAAAGATAGCGCTTGCGGTCATAGTGACGGTTCATTTCCTTCAGCACTCGGTCGTTGCCCGACTGGAAGGGCAAGTGCAAATGCTTGCACACCTTGTCGCACTCTGCCATTGCATCAAGCAGTTCCAAAGTGCAATCTTTGGGGTGTGAGGTCATAAATCTGAGTTGAAAATCCCCATCTATATCGTTAAGCATTCTGTGCAGTTTTGCAAAATCTACACCGTGGTCATCATTTTTGCCGTATGAATTAACATTCTGACCGAGAAGTGTTATATCCTTAAAGCCTGCGGCAATCATCTGCTTTGCCTCGTTAATTACGTCTTCGGGAGTGCGCGATCTCTCTCTGCCGCGAACGTAGGGCACAATACAGTATGAGCAAAAATTGTTGCACCCATTCATAATGGGAAGCCAACCCTTAAAGGTGCTGTCACGTCGCACAGGTAATCCCTCTGCAATTACGCCGTCACATTCGGGGCGCTCAAAAACCCGTTTGCCGCCCTTTATAAGCTTAAAGACCAATTCGGGCAGGCGGTGAATGGCGTGGGTGCCGAAAACAAGATTTACATAGGGGTAACTTTTTCGCACCTTTTGTGCCACCTGTTCCTGCTGAACCATACATCCGCACAGGGCAATTATGGTTTGGGGACGGACTTGCTTTATGGCTTTAAGGGCACCAACGTTGCCAAGGACTCTGTCCTCCGCGTGACCGCGGACTGCACAGGTGTTAAAAAGTATCAAATCGGCATTGTCAGGAGTGTCGGTAAAGCCAAAGCCCATTTCGGCAAGCATACCCTTAATACGCTCGCCGTCACTGACGTTTTGCTGACAGCCGTAGGAGTGAACGAAGGCGATGGGAGTGTGACCGAAACGCTCCACAAGCAGTGGCGCCGATTTTTTGCAATAGTCACGCTGTTTTGCTATTTCCTCGGCGCTGACTATGGTTATGTTGCAAGCCAAACGGCTCACCTCCGCTTTAAAATATCAATCAGCTCCATAGGCTTTGAAATAAGCTCTTTGGCGCCGTTTTCAAGCAGTTCCTCGCGACCTCTGAAGCCCCAAAGAACACCAACGGGATATGCTCCGCTGTTAAGCCCTGTAAGTATATCAACACCTGAGTCACCCACAAAAACACATTCGTCGGGGGTAACGCCAAGCTCTTTCATTGCCATAAGAGGCATTGCAGGGTCAGGCTTTGAGGGAATGCCCTCCATCTGACCGATAACAACGTCAAATTTGCCGGGAAGCATCTGGGCAATAAGGGGTTTTGCCTGCACGTCGGGCTTGTTAGTGACAACGGCGGTTTTGTAGCCCATTTTTCTGATTTCGTCAATCAGTTCGGGCACGTCGTCGTAAGGCTTGGTATTATCCATTGAATGAAGGGCATAATACTCTGCATAGTCGGCAACAACCTGCTCGTAAAGCTCGCCCTCTTTTTGACCTTCGGGCATTGCGCGTTGCACCATTACTCTCATTCCGTTGCCTGCAAAAAGCTTGTATGCGTCAACGGGATGAGTGGGTAATCCGTTTTTATTTAAAGCATAGTTAACCGATACTGCAAGGTCTGTTACAGTGTCGTTAACTGTGCCGTCTAAATCGAAAAGTACTGCTTTAATCTGTGTCATGGGTATAATCCTCCTATTATCTTTTCTATTATAACAAAAAACCTGACATATTTCAAATAAAATATTTGAAAAAATTGAAGAAATATGTTAGAATACTTTTACAACTGATTTTGGCAGTGAAAATAAAAAAATCCGCTCGTGTAATGAACGGGTTCTGGAAAATTATTTATTCAGTTTGCTTTTGGCTGTTTGCGGTTAAACCGCAAAACGATATTGTGTCCGAAAAAGAACTGGTTAAAAACCGAGGATTTTTACAAATTATTGAATTTCAAAATTTAAATAATAACCCCCAACCGATATAAATAAAGTACGATTAAATTTTGAACTTATTTTTGCAGTGCCGTCTTTTCCATCTATAACCACAGCATAACTTTGTCCTATAAACCTCCCCCAAGAAGTGACTTTGTAGGTGCCTTCATAGGTTTTCCCATTCGTTCTATCGCTTATAGTAAGTTTACCGTCTTTTGCTGTACAGGTGAGTTCTATTTCTTTAGAAAATGCAAAAAGATTACTGTCATCATCAGAAAAATCATATCCGGTTTTATGTGCTACCACAGAAAACGGCTCTGCTTTTTGTGCCATAGATAACACCCAAGTGTGTGTTTCAATAGCTGGCTTTGCAAAAACAGCATAAAGAATTATACATAATACA
>JAFQWE010000036.1 GCA_017407645.1 Clostridia bacterium
AGGAATTACAAAAAAACAATTAGGCTTAGAACTAGATATTAGCGAATCAACGGTAAATAAACGCCTGGCTAAATTACGGGAAATGGGATTGCTTTTAGAAGAAAAGTGTAAACCTGCAAAATATATGTTGGATTTGAATGAACTTTCTTAATTTTCCCCCTTTTGTGCATAGCACCACAGGCTGCAATTAAGTCCAAATAATCAAATTGTAGGTACAGGCGTCCTCGACTGTCCCTATTGAAACAAACTATCCGCCCGAAAAAATTCGAGCGGATTTTTCTTTTTGTATTGCGTTTCCTTTGCAGTATGCTATACTAAAAATATGAAAGGAGTGGATATTATGTTTAAAAAAGCCTTTGTATTATTTTTGAGTTTAATTGTTTTAACTTCGCTGATGTGTGCTTGTCAAGGTGGTCAAGGCCACGATGAAGAATCAACTAAAAATTCAACAAGTATTGCTAAAAACAGCGACGCGGATGCCACTCCTAAATGGAAAACTGCTTATCTTAATTTTATTGAAAAAGAAAAGGACTCCTACTGTTCTTATGCACTTATATATATCGACGGTGATGACATTCCCGAACTGTATTTAAGCGGCATAGACGAAGCGACGGGAGACAGTGTTTGCGCTTATAAGAATGGCGTTGTTGAGCAGCCGTTGAATCGAATTGGCGGCGGATGGTTTGTTGAAAAAAGCGGAAATGTTGGTAACCGAAACGGTCATATGGGGGATCTTTATACCCACATTTACAATCTTAATGAAAACGGATTTGTACTAACCTTTGAGGCGCTTTGTTTAGAACGTGTGGAAGCCTTGGGGGATGACGAATACAAACTTCATTATGAATATTCAATTGGTGACAAGCCAGCAACCGAATCAGAATATAACTCTGCGGTTGAATCCTCTTTTGATTTTGAAAATGCAACACGATTAAACGAGAATGAGGTAAACTACGATTCTATACGGCAACAAATTATAGACTTCAATTGATATTCCCTCTTTGCGTATTGTCCCTATTAAAACAAATATTAAAGGATGTGTAGAAATTTCTACACATCCTTTTTGCTTTTTCAAAACTTCACATCTTCATAAAAGGGCTTTATTGCATCTTTACGGCGCAGGATTTCCTCAAAATTGCCGTTGTACTCGTAGGGGTACTTATAATTAAAAATGCGCTCGATAGTGTTTTCGCCCTTTTTAAGTTTAGTAACGCCCGAGGCACCGCATGCAAGGACGGTATGGGTTTCATCCATCATAAAAATGTTATAAAGGCACTCATAACCTGCCTTGGCGTAGCCTGTGTTTTCGTGATTACCCACCGTCTTTGACTGACGGTACAAATAATATGGGATATATGTAGGCTGCAAACGCTCACCCGTCATTTTAAGCATCTGCCCTGCCGCCAACGCCTGAGCGGTATCGGGCAGCTCACCCCCTGCTGTCAGTCGTGATGACCGCTTCATTGACAGAGTGTGGACCGTAATGCTTTCGGGGTCAAGGGCAAGGACGCCATCAAGGGTGCGGGAGTAAGACTCCACGTCATCCTCGGGAAGACCTGCAATCAAATCCATATTTATATTCTTCATTCCGCACTGACGGGCAAGATTAAAGGCGTCGATAGCCTCTTTTGCCGTATGCCGTCTGCCGATTGCCTGAAGCACCTTGTCGTTAAGGGTCTGTGGGTTGATAGAAATTCGGGTTGCGCCACCACTGAGTATGGCCTGCAGCTTATCGGCAGTTATGGTGTCGGGTCTGCCTGCCTCAACAGTATATTCAGTGGCGGTGGACAGGTCAAAATTACTGCTGACCGCATCCATAAGCACCCTTATCTGCTCTGCCGACAGAGTAGTGGGAGTGCCGCCCCCAACATAGATGGTTGAAAGCTCAAGCCCCAACTCTTTTGCGATTTTGCCTGTCACTGCAAGTTCTTTGCACAAAAGAGTCACGTACTCATCCATAAGCCCCATTGAATGCTCAACCGAATGGCTTACAAAGGAGCAATAACTACACCTGGTTGGGCAAAAGGGTATGGCAAAATAAAGGCTGAAGTGGTTGGGCTTTGATGAAGACACAATCCTTTGCTCGTTGTCTGATGCGGCGGCGCAAAGTTCAATCTTTTGCCCACTGCAAAGCAGTTTTTCGGCAAAATAATTCTTGGCGCCCTCTACCCCCATAGACTCGCTGAGCCGTCTCATAAGTTTTGCAGGTCGCACCCCTGTCAGTATACCCCAACTGGGACGAAGCCCCGTATACTCGCAGAGTATCTCGAAAAGGAGCACTGCCAATTTGCGCTCGCACTCGGCGGTGTCGTCAGCATCGCAGGTGTCCTCGCCCAAACGAACAAAATCCCCCGATTTGAACCTTACGGTCAGATGTGCCTTTCCCTCTTTTGCAGTCAAATAGGCGGCAACCCACATTTCCTTTTGGTCTGCCGCGCTTTCTTCATCCGTCACCGTAATCTTCTCAAAAGGAAAGAAAAGGCGGCAGATATTCTCTAATTCATATTTAAAGGTGTTGTTAATCGTACAAAGTACCATTTTTAGCCATCCTTACGTATGGGTTGCAATTTTTCTCGGTAGCAATATCGGATATTTCACCGTGACCTGAACAAAGGGTCAAGCTTTCATCAAGATTGCAGATTTTAAGCAGAGACTGTGCCATTTTTTCCACGTCACCCGTTGGAAAGTCAACCCTGCCCATACTGCCTGCAAAAATAGTATCGCCGCTAAAGACTACCCCCTCACCAACAAAGCAAACGCCCCCGTCGGTGTGACCCGGTGTGTGAATAACCGTCAAGGTGTCACCGCCTATATCAAGGGTGTCGCCCTCCTTTAGCAAAAGGTCGGCAGACCCCGTCTGTTGCTCACTGAAAAGGTATGCGGACACGTAGGGAAAAAGGCTGTCCTCCGCGTTTTGCAGTCCGCACTCGTCATCGGTATGAATAGCGATTTTGGCGCCAGTCAGTTTTCTTAAAGGAATTGCGGCAAGCAGATGGTCACTGTGGCGGTGGGTAAGCAAAATATATTTTAGCCGCTCACCCAAAGCCGCCGCCTCGTTAAAGCCCTCGCCACCCTCGTAGCCCGGGTCGATGACGGCGCAGTCACCATTTTTGCCGTATATTATATAGGTATTGCAACAAAAGTTGCTTAAAAAAGACTTATAATTCAAGCCGCTCACCTTTTTACAATTTCGTCGGAATCAAGCATTATAGTAACGGGGCCGTCGTTAACAAGCGCCACCTGCATATCGGCACCGAAAACGCCACGCTCAACCTTAATCCCCAATTTTTCCGCTTCGCCGCAGAAAAATTCGTAAAGCTCATTTGCCCTTTTAGGCTCACACGCACCTGTGAAAGAGGGACGGTTGCCCTTGCGACAGTCGGCGTACAGAGTAAACTGTGACACCGCAAGAAAACTGCCGCCGATGTCGGTAACGCTTTTGTTCATCTTGCCGTCAGCATCCTCAAAAACTCGCATCTGCACAACCTTTTGCGCCATTTTTGAGCAAATAGCCTCGTCATCCTCAGGGGCCACACCCACAAGGATTAAAAAGCCCTTGTCAATTTTGCCAACCTGCTTTTCATCAACCGTTACTGATGCGCCCTTTACACGTTGTACTAAAAGTCGCATTATATCACCGACCTTTCAACCGAAAGCACGCCGTTTATTGCCGAAAGCTTGGAAATAACCGATTTAAGATGTTCAACGCCCTCTACACATACGGTCAGGTCAATAACGCAGTTGCCGTCTTTAAGCTGACGGGCGGAAACTGCAGTCATCTTGATTCGCATATTCAGAACGGCGGTGGAAACGTCCACCAAAATGCCGTCGCGGTCAATGGCGTGAACCTGCAATGCGGCGCAGAAGGATTTTGAACGGGTAACCGACCAATGGGCAGGAATCCATCTGCCGGGCTCGTCAGCAAGTGACAAATCTTTAGGCACGTTGGTGCAGTCACGCTTATGCACAGATACACCGTGGCCGCGAGTGATAAAGCCGATTATACTGTCACCGGGCAACGGAGAGCAACAACGGGACAGCTTTACAAGGCAGTTGTCTATACCTTCTACCACAACGCCGTCGGGAGATGCCGACTCTTCATCATCAGAAACCATAGATGCAATATCTTTTTGAGGTTTTTGACGGAATCGGTCCTTAATAGAAGGCACGATGTTTGAGAAAATCAACCCGCCGTAGCCGATTTTTGCATAAAAATCATCGGCAGTGGAGCATTGATAACGCTCGGCAAGGTCTTTAATAAGATTTTCGTAATCTTCTTCAGAAATACGGATGTTTGCCTGCCGTAAGGCGCGCTCAACCTCTTCCTTACCCGTTTCGATATTTTCGGGGCGGCGCTCCTTTTTAAACCAGGCGCGAATTTTACTTCTTGCCTCGCTTGTTTTAACCATCTTAAGCCAGTCACGGCTTGGTCCTCGGTCGGCTTGAGAGGTGGTGATAACCTCAATAACGTCGCCCGTTGCAATCTGATAATCAAGAGGAACGATTCTGCCGTCAACCTTGGCGCCAACCATACGGTTGCCAACTGCCGAGTGAATGGCATAGGCAAAGTCGATAACGGTGCTTCCCACAGGCAGACTGATAACGTCACCCTTGGGAGTTACGCCAAACACGTCTTCGGGAGCAAGGTCGGTCTTGATGGTTTGCACGATTTCGCCAACGTCTTCTACGTCGTTTTGAGATTCAAGCAGTTGACGAATCCATGCCAAACGCTCCTCAAAACGCTCGTCTGAGCCACTGATTCCCGATTTATACTTCCAGTGCGCCGCAATTCCGTATTCTGCGGTGTGATGCATATCCCAAGTGCGAATCTGCACCTCAAAGGGCAAGCCCTCACGACTGATAACGGTGGTGTGCAGTGACTGATACAAATTTGATTTAGGGGTGGAAATATAATCCTTAAATCTGCCCGGGATGGGTCTGAACATTTCGTGCACAAGACCCAATACGTTATAGCAATCGGTTACGGTGTTAACTATAACGCGCAATGCATACACGTCGTAAATTTCCTCAAACTGCTTGTTTTGCATATACATTTTGCGGTAAATTCCGTGTATAGATTTAATTCTGCCCTCAATAGACAGATTGGGCACGCTGTCACCCATACGCTCTTTTATTCGGGATTTGATGCTTTCAATAAAGGTGTCGCGGTATTCTCTGTTTTTCTCAAGCTGCTCTTCAATTTCGGCATAGGCAATGGGGTCAAGATAAGAAATTGCCAAATCTTCAAGCTCTTCCTTAACGGCGCGAATTCCCAATCGGTGAGCAATGGGGGCATATATTTCAATGGTTTCAAGAGATTTTTCAAGCTGCTTACGGGTAGATTGCGCCGACAAGGTGCGCATATTGTGCAGTCGGTCGGCAAGCTTTATTATAATAACGCGGATGTCTGCCGCCATAGCAATAAGCATTTTTCTGATGTTTTCTGCCTGTTGCTCCTCACGAGTGGCAGTATCAATCTTGCCAAGCTTTGTAACGCCGTCAACAAGCAGAGCCACATTTTCGCCAAACTGACGGCGCACGTCCTCGCTTGTGATGGGAGTATCCTCAACGGCATCGTGCAGAAGCGCCGCCTCAACCGATTCACTGTCCATTCCCAAGGATATAACTATCTCTGCCACCTTTAAGGGATGCCAGAAATACTCCTCACCCGAAAGACGAAGTTGCCCCTCGTGTGCCGCGCGGGATATATTGTAAGCGCGCTCAATAGCGGCGGTATCGTAGTTGCCGCCTTGCTTTTTCATAGCGTTAAGCAATATTTCCATTCCGTTGTCAAGCGTTTGCATATACCGTCGCTCCTTTCAAAATTAAAGGTTGTTTATTCGTTTAAAAATCGGTGAATTTTCCAATTGCATTTTGCCCTCAACAGCGTTAAGGGTAACAGTAAGACTGCCTCCGTCATTTGTGCAGTTGATTATGCCAAGCTGCCTAAGCACCTCAAGGGCCGCGCGCATAGAGAAATAGTCCAGTGAACAATGCATTGCCAAGGCTTCCTCGTTGCCTGAAAATCCACTTTGCAAGGCTCTGTAAACCTTAACAATATCATCACGGGTGAGAGTTGCGCCCTGTATATCTTCATTTCTCATAAGCCGCTCAAAAAGGCGCATTTGTTTAAGGGTTTTGTCCTCATCAACACCTGCAGGACGAATACCCTTAACGGTTATGGTCACCTGCTCGTGACCCATATATTCACTGATTTCCGCATTAACCGCAAGGTCAACAACGTCACCCTTGCAAAAGCCCAATTTTTCTGCCGAGCAGCCAAAAAGCATAACGTTTGCCACCGCGCCGTCGCGACTGACCTCAAGTCGCAAATGTCCCCCGTTGCCCACAGGCATAATTCGGTCGATTTTCATACCGAACAGACCGAAAACCGGAACGGGATTGCCCACACCAAAGGGGGCAAGCACATCCAATGACCTCACAAGGTCAGGCGTTATTGCAGAGGGACGCAGTTTGCAGTCAATATTAAGGGTATCAAAGGGCATATCACCATAAACAGACTTGGCATACTCATTTATGCCCCGTCTGAAATCATCCACCTTATCCATTGCAAGAGAAACGCCTGCCGCCTGTGCATGACCGCCAAAACGGATAAGCATATCCCTGCAGGATGCAATGGCATCGTAAAGAGAAAACTCCCCTACACTGCGAGCAGAGCCGACGGCAATCCCCTCTTCATCTGACAAAACGATGGCAGGTCTGCCGTAGCGGTTGCATATTCTTGATGCAACAATACCGATAACGCCGTGGTGCCATCCCTCACCGTATACCACAATTACACGGTCGTACTGCATACCGTTTTTCTCAATAAGCTGAATAGCCTGCTCGGAAATATCACGCTCAAGCTGTTGGCGCAAGGCGTTTGCCTCGTTAACCTCTTTGGCAAGAGCGGTTACAACCGATTCATCCTCTTCGGTAAGCAGTCGCACTGCTCTGAGGCAACTGCCCACTCTGCCTGCGGCGTTAAGTCGGGGGGCAATTCCGTAACTTACAGTGGTGGCATTGGTGCCCCGTTTACGAAGCCCTGCCACGTCAAGCACTGCAGTAAGTCCTGCACGGTTGTCAATATTTTCAATACCCCGCTTTACAATAATGCGGTTTTCACCTGTAAGCTTCATAACGTCAGCAACTGTGCCAATAGCCGCAAGATCTGCATATCCTTGACACATTTCTTCACCGCTTACACCCTCTAAAGCGCAAACCACCTTAAAGGCAACGCCTGCCCCTGCATACTCCTTAAAAGGACTGGGGCAATCCTCACGGTGAGGGTCAACCACTGCCACTGCATCGGGCAACTCCCCTTGAGGCAAGTGGTGGTCGGTAACAACTGTGTCTATGCCAAGGCTTTTGGCGTGGGCAACCTCTTTTGAAGCGGTGATGCCGTTGTCAACGGTGATAATAAGGGTTACTCCCTCACTGTGCATTTGGTCAACGGCAGCAATACTGATGCCGTATCCCTCTGACCGCTCAGGCACCTTATAGGTAACCCTTGCACCCTTGCTTTTTAAGTAGGTGTAAAGAATGGCGGTAGAGGTCACACCGTCGGCGTCATAGTCACCGTACACGCATATATTCTCGCCCTTTTCAATGGCAGACAGTATGCGCTGACAAGCCTTGTCCATATCGGCAAGGTCAAAAGGGTCACCTAACTGTTGGTCGTCAGACAAAAATTCCTCAACTTCAAAAGGGTCGCAAATTCCCCGTGAAACAAGTATTAAAGCCACAAGTGCATCAATGTCGCACTCCTCGGCAAGTTCCCGTGCAAGAGCCTTGTCGTAATCTGCGACAAGCCATCTTTTTCTGCTCAAAAATATCACTCCGAAAAAATAGTTATATATATGTTTATTGTATCACACTTTAAGCACAAGAGCAACAGTTATTTAAGGGTAAAAGGGCATAAAAAAGTCCTATGGCGTTTGGTCCTTGCCATAAGACTTTAATTTATGGTTTGTCTTTTAATCCCAAAATGTAATCAACAGATACTTTGTAAAACCTTGAAAGCAACACCAGCTTTTCTGAACTAATATCTGCTTTCCCTGTTTCTATTTTACTATACTGTTGCTGTGTAGTTTTAATAACTTTTGCCACTTGCGCTTGACTTAAATCTCTATCTTCTCTTAACGCCTTAATTCTATTCATTCTATCACTCCTTAACCTATGTTTAGTATACATTACATCTAAAAATTGTATTGACTTTTACACCTATTAGGTGTAAAATGTATCAAAAAAACAAAGGAGTATAAAAATGCAGAACACAAGCAACGAATTTGATAACCTTATTTACAATTTATGCAAATTACGAAAAGAACACACTCTGCCTAAATATAAAATGGCAAAGGTTTTAGGCATAGGCATAAGCACTTGGAACAAGATAGAAAGCGGGTATATGCCCGAACGACTTGGTGTAGAATCAATTTTCAGAGCGTGTGATTTTTTTGGAATAAAGCCAAAAGACTTGTTGGCAAATAAACTATAACTCATAAAAAAACGGCGAGGGCAAGCCCTCGCCTTAAATATTTATTCTTCGGTTCTTTTGTTAATCACAAAGCCCCACAAAATCAGCACCGCTCCTGCAAGGCCTGCCGAAAGATAACTGACTGCGCCGCCAATTGTGCCGTCAAATTTAAGTCCGCCCGACTGCACAAGGTCGAATATAAGACTTGCAATTTGAAGCACCGCTAAAGCAGCGCCGATTATTATTAAAACCTTACCTTTTTTCATAGCCTTTCCTTATCCTACTATCAATCTGAACAAATCAGGTGCAGTATATGCCAAGGTGGTGATTATAACACCTGCGGTAAGCACCCCTGCCGTTATAATGGGCAAGGTCTTTTTGATAGGCAAATCCAAGAAATTAGCCACCAAGGCGCCCGTCCAGGCACCAGTGCCGGGAAGAGGAATTGCCACAAACAAATAAAGTCCCCAATAGGTGTATTTGCCAAGCTTTTTGCTACCTTTATCTGCCTTGCGCATAACCCAGTCCACAACCTTGCCAAGACCTTTTTTGGTGCGCATCCAAGACAGAATACGACGGATAAAAAGCAGTATAACGGGGATTGGAAGCATATTGCCTATAAAGGATATGGCAAAAGCAACCACCATATTCATATCGGTAAGCCCTGCGTAAAGCATACCGCCGCGTATTTCTGAAATAGGGATGATTGAAAGCATAAAAACTACGCCCTCGTCAGAAAACACCTTTGCAAAAAGCTCTGCAATAGCATCGGTCACTTGCGTCACACCCTTTCACAATATAATATGCAACAATTATTCCTCAATATCGGTTGCCTGCTCGATAAAGCGTTTCGCAACCACAACAACCACCTTGTTTTTGTCCTTACTGTAAGGCGTAACAAGGGTCATAAAATTATCTGTAAGCTCTACACTGTCAATTGTAGCGCCTGTGTTAACCTTAGATTTTTTAAGTGCAGTTTTAATCATCTCTGCTCTTGCATCGGCATCAAGCTCCTTGAAATTGTCGGCAAAATTATACTCCTTGCCTTCTTTGTCCACAAGCATAACGCTGATGATATCCCACTTTTCTTCGCCGAAAAGCGCAGAGTCGGTGGTTACCGATTTAACCTTGCCGATACCCTGAAGGAGTCCCTCAAGCTTGCCGAAAGCCTTGCCGTCGCCCTTGTTGTTACCGTAAATTACAAGGTTAGGATTGATGTTTGCGGCAGTGTCATAGGCATACTTGATGTATGGGGTGCCGTAGGGGTTGCTTTTGCCGTTAAAGAGGTGGTTTTCGTAATAGTTGGCAGAGTGGCGCGCACCTGTTACAACGGGAGTATCAATGCCAAGTCCCTCGATTTTAAGCCAACTGATAACGTCGGCATTTTGCTTGTAAAGGGCGGCAAACTTAACCGAATATTCCTCAGGCATACCTGCATCGGATGCATCCTCAGCGGTAGCGTTGGTATATTTATCCTTTGCCTCGGCAACCGATACCTCGTACATATTGGGGAGCCACCATTTTGAGTAGCCTACAATTCCCCCTGCAATGCAAATCACAAGCACCGACAAAACGGAAACAAGAGCAATCAAAACGCCCTTCTTTTTGCCTTTTTTCTTAAACTCTAAAAAATCGTCGTCTTCAATATCTGAAAAAAGGTCAGTCTCTTCCTCTTGTTCAGGCTCGTAATATAGATCTTCCTCTGTCTGAGGCTCTTGCTCAATCACAGGCTCCTCGACGGGTTCCTCCTCCTCGACAGGTTCCTCAACGGCAGGCTCTTCAATTATTTCGGCAGGCTTAACGTCCTTTATAACCGCCTGCAAGTAGGGTAACACGTAGGTTTCGGTCAAAAACTCAAGGGCAGATGCATCCTTATTAACTGCAATGATGCACTGGTCGGCATTTTCGATAATCATACCCGCAATATCACTGCCCACTAAAAGAGGCAATGCGCCCTTAGGTAAAACGGCCTCATCCTTGCCCACGATACCAAACTTGCTCCAATCCACAGGCTCAAGAGGTAAACCCAAGCCCTTAGAAAGCACCTTTATAAGTTGGGCAATATCGCCCACCGCAACGGTGGTATTGCTGACACTGACCGCATTGGACAGTGCCATCAAAAACTCACGGCGGTCCTCACCGGAGGCAACGTTTACCTTGTCAAGAGAAGACAGTATATCCTGCACCCTTTGATTAGGCGCAGTATTGTAATAAATTAGTTCAACAGACATAGCGATACCTCCGTAAAAGTTAAATGGTTAAGTTATCCGATGGGAGTAGGCAGAGGTGCAATGGGTGTGGGAGCCTGCATCTCAGCAGATGAGGTGAAGGGGTTGGTAGGTGTAGGCAACTGCTGACTTGGAGCAGTGCTTGAAGCAGGCGCCTCACTTGATGTGGGAGCCTGACTTGAAACAGGCGCCTCACTTGAAGTATTGCTTGAAGTAGGCTCACTTACAACGCTTTCGGGAGCAATTGAGCCGGGAGCGTTAACGTCCTCACGGTCGTAGTCACCTGATACCCAGGTATACAGTCCGTCTGCATAGGTGGGCTTAACTCCCTTAAAGTGATCGTACCAAGCCTGAGGATAGATAATCTTGCTGTTGGTGGTTACGTCGCCTGTGTTAACTGCAACACTCTCACCGTCGCGCACCTTACGGGCAACAACCACGCAAAGCAGATCGGCATCCTTTACCTCATAGGTGCAGGTGGAAAGGGTAAGAATCTGGTCGTTGGCGTTAACGTCAACTGCGGTGTTGTAAAGAGAACGGCGGCGGATTTGCTCAATCCAACTCATAAAGTCGGCATCACTGCGGAATGAGGGAGCGGCAAAATCGAAGAAATAGCCGTTATCATCCATATTGTCGGCGTTGGTTATCATACAGGCAAAAACCTTGTACTGACCGCCTGTACCGTAAATGGTATCAAAGGTAATAACGGGGTTTTCCTTATAAAAACTGATGGTCTTATATCTGTGAAGCTGTGCAAACATAGAGCCATCCTTCATATGATGACCGTACAGAGTAATGTTTTTAGAGTTACCTGCGCGAGAGATAATATCGCGGTAATCGGCAAATATTGCGCCGTAAACGCTCTTTTCCTTAATGCCGTTGTGGTCAAGATAGAAGTCGTTATTTACAGTCTGATAAATCGGGTTGTCAACGTTGGTGTTGGGAACGGTAATCCAACCCACGCAATCGGTATTTTGCTGCAACAACAACTCATAACGGTTAAATACGCCCGTCTGGTCATTTACACTGTCGTCATTGCGGTCGTATTTGTCACGGGCATCGTCAACTATGCTCTTGTTTTGGAAGTATTTGACCATAAAGTCACCAACGTAGCAGCTTGACACAACAAGAGATACGATTATTGCGGCAAAAAGAAGTTTGGTCAGAATCTTAGAAAGATTGTCACCCTTCCAAGGAATAAAGTTTTTAACAGCCTTAACAAAGCCGTTTTCCTTTTTAGTATTAACCGAAGGCTCCTCCTCAAAGACGGCATCCTCTTTAAGTACAAAATCTTCGTCCATTATTTCTGTATTAGATACGGTAGCAACAGGCTCTTCAACTATAGGCTTTGCTGCCTATTCAGCAACAGCCTCCTCAACGATAATGGGTGCTGTGGCAGATATCTCGAAATCTTGCACTTCTTCGTCACCGTCAAGCTCAAAATTAAAGTCAAGCTGTTCAGGCTCTTCTGTCTCAGGTCTGATAAACATAGCGGCATCAACCTGCTCGTAGGACAGATGTATCTCGTCGGCGGGCAAAATTATACCGTCGTCAACAAGACCTGCTTCGTCGGCACTTTTAACGGCGCTTTCTACGAAAGAAAGACCGGAATGGGTAGTAGCAGGCTTTTCCTGCTTGCTGTCGTTATCGAATATAATGCCGCCAACGGCAACTGCCTCGCCAATTCCAAGCAAGGTGCGACGAAGCATATCAAGAGCAACGGTGGCAGAGGTGTTGCGAACGGCTGTGCGGGCATCCTCAACGTCCACGTCAACATTAAGCTCCTTAGTCCACATATTATCCCCATCGCAAAGGCTTACGTAAACAAGTCCGCTTGGCTTATCCTCGTAAGACTCACCTGCAACTCCTGTAATACCTATACCGTAGGTGCAATCGCTAATACGACGCACGTTGGTAGCCATAGATTCGGCAACCTCACGGCTGACGGTACCCTTTTCATCAATAATTTCTTTGGGCACGCCCAAAACCTTTGACTTAATATCGGCAGAATAGGCGGCAATGCCCATACTGAACACGTCGGATGAGCCCTTTACGTCGGTAAGACGCTTTGAAAGCAAGCCTGCGGTACAAGACTCGGCGGTAGCCACAGTTTTGCCCTGCTCTTTAAGCAAATCAACAACAACCTGCTCAATGCCCTTTTCTTCCTCGGTATATATAGCATCACCAAGCGCACTGCGTACTTTTACGGAAACGGCAAGTGCTTTAAGACGGGCTTCCTCTTCACTTTCGCCATAGGCGGTAAGCACAAATTTAAACTCGCCGTCTTTATTTTTCACTGAAAGCGCAATGCCCTTTTCAGAGGCTATATCAGCCTTTAACTCGTCAACAAGAGCGTCGGTAACGTCTGCGGCGTAAAAGATACGCACGCTTTTTGCCTTACCTTCTGCTGTTTGAGGGATAGGATTCATATTGTTTTCCATCATATCTGCGTTCATAGTCCTTTCTATATATAAAGAAAATCAATCAATAAGCTCATATTCAGTGCCTGCAACCGCCTCGTCAATAAGAGCCTGCTCATCAAGAGGTGCTGCGGCGGCATCCACCGCCTCAACGGTAGGACGGGTACGGGGATGGCGGGGAGTAAATACGGTGCAACAATCCTCATAAGGAAGCACCGATATATCAAAGGTGTCGATTTTTCTTGAAATGCTGACGATTTCTTCTTTATCCATACCGATAAGGGGACGAAGCACCAGCATATCGGCAGCAGCGTCGGTAACCTGCAAGGCTGGCAAGGTCTGGCTTGCAACCTGACCAACGCTTTCACCCGTTATAAGCGCACTGCAATGGTCACGCCTTGCAAGACGGGATGAAATCTTCATCATATAGCGGCGCATAATAAGGGTAAAATATTCCTCGGGGCATTTTTCCCCGATTAACTCTTGAATTTTAGTAAAGGGTACGGTTGCCATATTGATTGGGCCGCTGTAACGGGCAACCTGACGAAGCAAATCCTTAACCTTTTTAAGAGCAAGGGGGCCTGTATATGGGGGGCTTGCAAAGTGAATTGCAGTCAGTTCAATGCCGCGCTTTGCCATCATCCAAGCGGCAACGGGACTGTCAATACCGCCTGAAATGAGTATGGCGGCACGACCGCCTGTGCCAACAGGCATACCGCCTGCGCCTGACTCCTGACCTGCGCGGACATAGGCGGCAAAATCGCGCACCTCAACCACAACGGTAACCTCAGGATTGCGAACGTCCACCTTAAGATATGGGCAACGCTCAAGTATTGCGCCGCCCATTGCGGCAGAAATTTCAGGAGATTTGAGGGGGAAACGCTTGTCGGCTCGCTTTGCCTCAACCTTAAAGGTTTTTACCCCTTTAAGACGCTCCGCCGCCCAATCGGCACCTCTTGAAAGTATATCTGCCATATCCTTTTCGCAAACGGCGGCACGAGAAAATGCCGCAACACCGAAAACTCGGCTAACGCGGTCAAGGGCCTGCTCAAAATCAAAATTATCGTCGCAGGGCTCAATAAACACAGTTGACTGTGCCTTGCGAATCTGTACGTTGCCAAGAGGCTTAAGTCGACGACGAATATTGCGAATCATTGCATCTTCAAAGTTTGAACGGTTAAGACCTTTAAGAGCAATTTCACCGTTTTTAACCAAAATAATCTCTTTCAAAACTTTACCTTCTTCTTACAAGTTTATCTATTCCTTGACCGACAGCATCAATCAGAGCATCAATATCTTCCTCGGCGGTGAAGTGGGACATACTAATCCGCACCGCACTGTCGGCAGACTGACGGGATACCCCTTGAGCCTGAAGCACGTGACTGCTTTCGCCCTTTGCACAGGCAGAGCCGCTTGACACGTAGATGCCCTTTGACTCAAGCCAGTGAAGCATAACCTCGGAGCGTATGCCTGCCACCGAAAGGTTAATTATATAAGGCAGTGCGCCCTCACCCGAATTGACGGTGACACCCTTAAGGGCAGAAAGCCCATTCACGCATTTTTTACGAAGTGTGTCAATACGGTTAAATTCACCCTGAAGCTCTGGCAGAGCCGATACCGCGGCGCTAAAGCCCTCTATCAATAAGGTGGGTTCGGTACCCGAGCGCAATCCCTTTTCCTGACCGCCGCCGTAAATAAAGGGTAATATGCGGCACCCGTTTTTAACGAAAAGGGCACCCACACCCTTTGGCCCGTGGATTTTGTGACCGCTCACCGACACCAAATCGGCACCCAGTCCCTTTACGGTAAAAGGCAATTTGCCAAAAGCCTGCACACAGTCGGTATGAAAAAGGGCACCACAGCCCGACGACTTAATTGCCGCCGCAATTTCGGGAATAGGCATAACGGCACCCGTTTCGTTGTTAACGTACATAACGCTGACAAGAATTGTATCCTCAGTCAGTGCATCGGCAACTGCCTGGGCAGTGATTACGCCCTCACTGTTAGGCTTAAGATATATAACCTCAAATCCTTCGGCCTCAAGAGCCTTGGCGGCGTTAAGCACCGAATGATGCTCGATAGCCGTTGTAATAATCCGCTTGCCGCGGCGTTTCATTGCTCTGGCGGCACCAAACAAGGCGGTATTGTTTGCCTCGCTTCCGCAAGAAGTAAAATATAACTCCTTTGCCTCGCAACCTAAAAAAGCGGATATGTTTTGACGGGCATTGTCAAGCGCCATCAAAGCCTCTGCTCCCAAAGCGTGCAGGGATGAGGGGTTGCCAAAGCGCGCCATTGCATTTGACATAGCGGTTATAGCCTCTTGGCACAGAGGGGTTGTTGCGCTGTTATCAAGATAGTGCATAAAAGGGGCATACCTCCGCATATTAGATAGTTATACAAAATATATTATACTACACCCTGCAAAATTTCTCAACATAAAATTGATATTTTTTTGAACTTTTTAATAGGGAAAATTCCTCCAAGTAAAACAGGTGTGCAGAAATTCTGCACACCTGTTTTGATTTTGTATTATACCATACAAGCAAGGAAAAGGTATATCCCCTTTTCCGCTTTTTAGGAGAACCTAAAACTCTTACTTAACATTGTTCACAAACTAAAGCAACCTGTGGGGCTATCAGCAAAAGGGGGAAATTACTGTTCCGACTTTTCTTTTAATTCTATCAAATATTGTTTCAATCTGCCGCTATCCAAAAAATCAATTTCCCAACTGCCGCCCATCCTACTCCAAAAAGGATAAAGAATTAAAACAGCAATTTGTTCTGCACTAAGATATTTAACGTCCACTTGATATGGAGAACAATTTTTATTAACTTTTATTGATTGCCAGATATCAGCCAAAGTAATAACAGGTGGCATTGTTTTTTTACAGTTTATATATGCGTTGTAAATATCGGGTTCTTTTTCCTTTGTTGATAAAAATAACTCAGAGGAATTGCCACATCTTGCAAAAGCATAGGTGATACCGGTTACTGTATCAATAAACTTCTTAAAAAGTGGTTGCGGAATATATTCCCACTTGTTTTTGAAATCGGTATAATAAATGTTGCTACCATTACAAAAATAATCAATGAATTCATCTGTTATAAGCAAATGATACCATTTCATTTTATTCACCTCTTGAAAGCATTATAGCACACCTTATGTCCAATAAAAAGGATTTTGCAAAGAAAAATCCCTCTACCGAGCAATCGGCAGAGGGACAAATTTGTTTTAAAATCTAATTATTTGCTTTCTTTGCTTGTTTTCTCTTTTAAGCAGTATCACTCTGCCATTTGTTGAATTTCCAGTGTTTTACGGGTGGCGTAAATTACCTCGTCCACCCTCAAAACAACCTCCTTTTTGCCCTCAACCAAATTGACAAAATCGGTCAAATAATCGGTTGTAGGCTCCTTTTCCTCTAACAAGTGAGGGGTTTTGTCGCCTGCAATAAAGTAGTAGGACTTTTCTTCGTTAAAAGCAAGACTTATGGTACCTTTTGTGCCCCACACGAAAAACTGCCAATAGTATGGCAGACCGAACTCAACACCGTCGGGGACGGCATAGGATACGTCGGCAAGCACACCGCCGTTATTTTCGGTTTTTAGCATAAACTGCGCGCTATCCTTAAAATCAGGCTTATCCTGTGCAAATTTATTCCATTCCCGAGCCGAACAAACCCGGCTAACCTTAAGTCCAAGCGCATAGGTCAAAATATCAATGCCGTGTATGGCAATATCGTTAATAAGGCCGCCGTATTTATCCTTTTCAAAATACCAGTCGGGGCGTCGGCCGTACATAAGAGGGTGTTGACCGCCAAAATAAACGTTGTTAATTTCACCAAGGGCACCGCTTTCAACAAGTTTTTTCAGCCCGTTGATTTTCTTTTCATAGCGCATGGTAAACATACAGCTTACAGCCTTGCCCTTTTCTTTTGCCAAGGCTTCAATTTGATTAAGCTCTTCCATATTTGTGCAAAGGGGCTTGTCAACAATTACGTGCTTACCTGCCTGCAAAGCCTTTATTGCCATCGGACCGCGGTCGGCAAAGCATCCGCCCAAACCAACAACGTCAACCTTGCTGTCGGCAAGAATATCCTCATAGGTGGCAAAATTACATTCAACTCCGTTGGCTTGGGCTGTCTCTTTGGCAGCCTGATTATCCTCAAAAGCGCCAACAATATTAAAATCTTTATGGTTTTTCACCATATCGTAAAGCATAAAGACGTGACCGTGTCTGAGTCCTGCAAAAGCGATATTCATATAGTCTCTCCTTACTTGCAAGGCTTGCCCTTTACAAATACTTTTTTAACACAAATATTTTCGTTTGAAAGATAAGCAATCCCGTTTTGATTTTTCAGGGTATACCGCTTAAATCGGTATATTCCGTATCAACGCTGCAGCAACTCTCTGCCACTGTCGCTATCGCAGAACATTACGACGCTGTTGTGCTTTCTCATAATGGTGGCAGGGCATTCTTCATTTATTTCACCATTAACCGTTCTGCCAACTGCCCAAGCCTTTGTGGCGGCAGGAACGGTGCAAACCAAATGCTTTGCAGAAACAAGGGTTGGAATAGTAAGCGTCAAAGCGTACTTTGGAACCTCTGAAAGAGTTTTGAAGCAACCGTCGTTTACCTGCTGCTGACGGCAAACCTCGTCAAGCTCAACCGCCTTGACGGTAGCAGGGTCGTTAAAATCGGCAACGTGGGGGTCGTTAAATGCGATATGGCCGTTTTCACCGATACCAAGCAAGACAACGTCAACGGGATTAGCCTTTAACAAAGCGGTGTAACGCTCGCACTCCCCATCAACGTCCTTTGCCTCGCAGTTGATGTAGTTAACGCTCTTAAAGGGCAACTTGCCAAAGATGGCGTCTTTAAGGAAATTGCCAAAGCCCTGAGGAGCATCAGCAGACAAACCGATGTACTCATCCATATGAAAAGCGTTTACTCTGCCCCAATCAATGCCATCTGCCTCTATCAATGCGGCAAGCATCTCGTTTTGAGAGGGAGCAGCGGCAAAAATAACGTTTGCCTCTTCCTTTACTGCCAGAATTTCTTTAATTCTCTTGGCGGCAAGGGCACCTGCGGCTTTACCCATTTTGGCACGGGTATCATAAATTTCAACGGCAAGCAAATCTTTTGTTATCTTTTTCATGGTTATCATCCTTTTTGAGAATTGTTTATAAAAGTGACGTTGGGTTTATCATCAAAAATCAACTCAACGTTTTTCGGTGCGCTTATGGTGTAAACTATCCCCTTTTCTTCCCGTTTGAAAGCGGCTTTAATCCAACCGTCAGGTATGGGAAACTCAATTTCGGCAAAATCCAGACTGTCATCAACAGAGGGCGATATAGTAAAGGATTTCATAGCAGGGTTGGGCTTAATACCCATTATGTTATAGGTGTAATTAAAGACGGGAAATGCGCCCCAAGGCTGACAAAGGCTGGTGTTCCATTTTTGCTCTTTACCCCAGGCTTCAAAAAGGGTGGTGGCGCCCTCGCTTATCATAGTGTGCCAAGAGCGCTCGTCCTTGCAGGTCAGCAGGTCAAAAGCAAAGGCATCCTCACCTACGGCATAGAGTCCTTGGATTACCCAATATGCAAAGCCCAAGCTGCAACTGAACCGCTTCTCTTTCATAAAGTTTATGATGGGCTCGTATCCCTTAGGTGGCACCAATCCAAAGCAAAGCTGCAAGGTATTGGCGTGAAGTGAACAGTGATTTGAAACAGGGGTATCTTTAAACAGTCCCTTTTCGTAATCGTAGGTTTTTTCTATGATTGAATTGCCCATTTTGGTATAAATGGCTTCAAGCTCTTGGGCGCGGTCATTATTTTCAACAATGCGGTAAAGTTTTGCCAATGTCTTTAAAAATCCATAGAAAAACATATTTACCGAGGTGCATATGCCCTTATGACCAAACTCGTCAAAATCATAATCGTCGCGGTGATTTTTGGGCCAGTCAAGCAAAATCGGAGCCATAGTTTTGGGTACCTTTTCAATATGCTGAATGGCTTCAAGCAGTCCGTCATCATTTAAAAAGTCGGAGAAATAGTCCCAAACGCCCTCTGCAACGGGCAACAATTCTTTAAGAAAAACCTTGTCGCCTGTGTAGACGTAGTAATTCTCCAAAAACAAAGGCACAAGTGAAGAATATTCCGCGCAGATATTAAGATTGTAGCTTGGCACGTGTGCCGAAATAGCGGGCGAATAACGAGAAGAGTTTAATAAATCTACAAGGTATTTAACGTAAATTCGCAAATCACCCGTAATAATAAGGTGGGGCATACTTGAAAGCAAGGCATCACCCACAAATCCGCCGCGCTCTCTGGTGGGGCAATCGTAGTAGGTATCTTGAACCCCTGCTTTTAAGGTATTTACACTTATTTCCCAAACCTTATTCATCAATTCGTTTGAACATTTAAAGTTGGCAATTTTATCGGGATAGGGATAATTTCGGTTAAACACGTACACCTTTTCGGGTTCAAAATTTTCGGGAGGATTGAGAATTTCGGCATAACGAAAGCCTTTGTATTCAAAAAACTCAGTAAAATCCTCCTCACCGGTAAGGGTAACAGTCTCTACGTAATGACAGTTAGCGCGAATGTCAAACCTGACCCGTCCGTCATCAAGCAGTTCTTCACCGTAGCGAAACTCAACCCGATCCCCTTTGTTACCCTTTAACCAGGTAAAAACAGAACCTGTCATTTCGGTGCCGAAATCAAACCAATACCCATTTTCTATCTTTTTTATTTCCACGGGATAAAAGTATTCGTGCTTAACGGTGGGGGTGATTTGGGGCACAAGAGTATATTCCATGGGCAACGGCTTGCCTTGACGCAAGGGCTTGCTCCATCGGGAATCGTCAAAGTCGTTTTCCCGCCAGCCCTTAGGATATTTTTGCAAGTCTATATCCTCTGCAAACTGGGTATGACCGAAGACCTGCATAATGCCGCTGTAAGCATCAATCTCGGAATATTTCCAGGTTTTGTCGCTTAAAACGGTTTGTGTTGTGCCATCCTCAAAGGTAATTTCAAGCTGAGCAATCATACCGCAAAGGTTGTCGGCAGAAACTGCGTATATGTTGAACAGACCTTGATAATAAAGCTGAACTGCGATAGTGTTTTCACCATTTTTGATAAGGTCGGTAACGTCATAGCAGTTATAGTTATAGGCAAAGGGAAAGGATTGAGCAGGACCTTCACCTACAAACTGAGCGTTAAAAAACAGCTTGTAAAGGTCATCACCCGTTATAAACAACTTTGCATCGGCGATTTTTTTGTCACCCACAACAAACTTTTTGCGAAAAAAGGTGTGGATGTTTTGAATTTCTGAATCAAAGCTCTCTGAACGATTCCAAAAGTATCTGTGGCAGTTTTCGGTGTGGTAAAAGCGGTAAGAGGTCAGCCAATAGCCTGCCCAATCAACCTTTTCACCCACAATGGGGCGATGCTTATAGTTGCTGTAACAATTAGTCATAACCTTGCTCCTAAATCTTATGATAATGCTTTTTCAATATATTGGCAGTTCAAATACTTTTCGGCAAGCATACCTTTGTTGTAATAATAGTGATTTGCCGCCTCGTATCCAATACCGCTGTTAAGGCACATCAGCTTATACATAGACAGTGCAATCTGCTTTTCTTCCTTTGCAACAGTCAGCAGTGAGGAGGTGTCACCCTCTTCTCTGCAAAGCACAAACTTGGTCTGCAAATAACAAGACCTAAATATATAATAGGCGCCGTATGCCATCTGCTTATATTCGCAGTCGGGCATTGATTGGATAATTTCAAGTCCCTTTTCCCACTTGTCGCTTACCTTGTGAAACTGTTCTGAATAGACATCTCGGGGATAGATACATCTCCATTTGTCAATGTCGTCGTAGGCATAGCAGGTCATAGTTGCTTGAAAACCGCTTGGGGTTAGATACAAGGGGTTGGAGGGGCCTGCATTGTGAGGACCGTTATAAGCGCTGTAAATATAAAATGGATATTCTCTGAACGCCTCAGAAAATGCCTTTGATGAGTTGTAGACCGCCTCTGCCCATTCCCCAAACTCGTCCTTTAGCAGTTGCTTATACTTCTCTTCATCGGGGTCGGCAAGGCAGGAGGCGGCAATCTTCATACTGATTGAGGGATATCCGCCTAAAGTCCAACTGAGCATCAAATGCTTTACGCCTTCGTTTTTCAAGTTGGTCATATGCTCCCTAATCAAATCAAAAACAGGCAAATAGGGCAAGGTGCTGCACTCCCAGCTGGAATTTATCTGCACCTTTGCGCCAACCTCAAGTCCGTTTTGACGGGCAACACTCCAAGTTCTTTTGGCAAAGTCGGAGGGGCCGGGGATAGATATGCTGTAATCACGCACGCGGCCTTCAACACCGCCGATTACAAATTCTTTATTAACCTCACTGTTAGATAAAAGAATAACCTCCTTGGGCATACTGTTAAGGCATTCTATAACCTCGTCATCATCCATATATTCTTCCCAAGCCCAAGTCCACACAATAACGTCAATGTCGGGATTGACCGATTTTGCCTCGCCATTTATGGCGGTTACAACGTCCGACACAAGCTTTGACACCTTTAGGTCGGCGCAACGGGGACAAAGGGATGATATATCGTGACGGGACCTGCAATGAGTCAGGTTTTCGGAGCAAGTGATACAGAAAAATCCGCCAATATCACTCACCTGCTCACACAAATATCTTACCCCATATCTGAGATATTCCATAACCTTGGGATTTGAGGTGCAAAGGGAGGCATAGTTGTTTTGAACGGTACCCTTTAACTCGGGGTAGTTGTCAAAGAAATAATTAGGCATACAACGGGGCTCGTTAAGATATAAATAGACCTTTATACCATATTCCTTTGCCGTTGCAATAAGCTTTTTCAAGTTATTAAGCCTTGTCTCATATCCCTTTGAAAAAGACTCATCAAAGGGAAATGGCACCAACTGATAAAGTGCGGCAGGCAACCAAACGGCGTTGATACCCTGCTTTTTGTAAGCCGACAGCAATTCTTTGGAGTAGGATAAATCCACGTCGCAGTCAAGAGCCTTGGCATATAAGCCAAAGTAAGAATAAATCAGTCTTAAGCCGTCACTGTCAGGGGTTTCGGTATCCCCTTGATTGCGTATTCCCTCAAAAGCGAAGGGTACGGCTCCCTCAAACATATCGCCGAAAAAGGTGGTCATAATCTCTTTTATGGTCTTTAACTGTGCCTTCTGTCCGTCATTCAAATCGGGCAAAACGATAGGCTGGCAATAGGGCTTAAAGTCACCCAATTTGACAAACAAAAAGTCGTCTTCTTTTAAAATGGTTGCAAGCTCGTCCTCTGTCCATCCAAGCAGCTTAAGCAGATTTTCATAAGGCAAGATGTGCCAAGCATTGCGGATGGTGGTTATGTATCCCTTATCCTTCCACAACTCAGTATGCTTCTGGGCGGGAAGTCCCATATCCTCGGCTGCCTTTAAAATATGCTTTTTGTCTATGTCTAAGGCGTTGGCTATATCATCTGCCGAGCAGGTTTCCCACAGTTTAAAAACTGCGGCGTGAAATCTGCTTGGAAAATGGGGAAATTCCATATCCTTGTCTTTTTTAAGCTCGGGTAATTTTGAATACATAAAATCGCCTCTTATTGTTGTTGTTTATAAATTTTTCTTACTTTAAAAAATCCAATTACTTGACATATAAACGAATATACCGAGAAAATTAAATATGTAGCTTGCTCGGGAGACTCTTTTAACATTACAACATACAAAATGATGTTGATAACACTGCTTATTATCATAAGCCAAGTATACTCCACAAAGGCAAACATTGTAAGAAATGAAGTTAATATTACCATAAGGGTTATTGCGTTGTCAAGCAAAGCATAGTCTGAGCTAAACTGCTTGCGCACATATTGAATTAAAGCCAAAACAATCACAAACGCCACGCAAATAAAAAATCGGTATTTATTGCTCATTTTGCGAAAGACGGTAGTCTCTTTCCACGAATTGCGATTCCACATAACAAAGGTGATAATTTGGATAGGACAAGAGACAAATAAGGCACTAAACGCCATACCGTAAAGGCCGTAATAAAGGTAAACAACAAAATACAAAATTGAGTTGATACCGCCGATTAAGGCGTGATATCGGTTGGCTTTGGATTGTAAAAGCGCAATGGTTAAAGAAACAAACAAGGGGCTGATACGCCAAAAGGATTGTTTAAATATTATTGCTGCAACAACTATTGCAATAGCTGAACCAACCATTAAGGCAGACATAAGAATTTTTTTAATTTTATTCATAGACTTATTCAAACCTCATTGCATATATTTCAGCATCGCGCATAGTGAATCTGAAGCAAACTGCTTTGCCTTTCAAATCACCCAAAGGTTTTTCAAAATCTATTACTCTGTCAAGGGTGTCACCAAAAATTTCACAGGTACTGTATCCGTCTATAGCTTTACCCGTCTCATCCAAAACATCAAGGTAAATGCTTCCTCTTGCAGACGTGCGGAAGTTCAATTTTAAGGTGCTTGCATCAAATTGAAACACCGGCGTTTGCAGAGTTTTGCCCGAATAATCGGCTTTTATTGATGCAAATCCGTCGCGACGGTATACGTAGCGCACAAGTTGAACTTTTTCAGGCATCCAGTGGTGGTTAAAAACATACACCGACAACTCGTTGGGCTCGCCGTCAAAATTGCTTGAGGTTTCTACAACACCGCCGATAGCAGGATAGCAGTCACCGTATACCCAGTTGCCCTCATATTCTATACCGGGAGTGATGCAAGCCTCGTCAAATCGGTACCACTTATAGTTGTCACGAGAACTCATAAACACACAATCGGTAAGAACCAATCCATAGCGCTGATTAACGCCCCCGATATTAGGCTCGGTTGTCATTCGCTTTTTGCGTCGGTCCGCACCGCATAGACGGTCATAATTGGCAGTCCATTTTTTGCGCTCAACGTATCGGGTGGGGAAGCCAATATAATAACGGGTATCAAAGGGATATGCCATAACACAGTTGGTATACAGAGGATAATCCTCGCGGCCGCCAAAATCCAACGGTACGGGAGTAGACCAGTTAAAGAAATCCTCTGATTCCGATACCATAATACCCCTTACATTTGTTTCGTTGAAAACCGAGTCGGGTTGTTCAGGCTTTTTATTAAAACACCTAAAATAGCAGTAGTATTTGTTGGTGTGGGGATTCCAATGCAACGAGTTTTGCGAGTCGTAGTCATAGCCTTGAGACACAACGCTGTAGTTTTCAAAATGAATCCCGTCGGCTGATACCATACATATCAGGCCTTTTCTTGCCTTGTTAGGATCATCGTTTACAAACCCCGTCACGTCACCGCAAGACATAAGGGCTTTGTAGCGATGCTGAGGTAAACAATCGGGGTTTTCATCCTTCATAACAACAATATTATCATAAATTCCGGTCATAATTATATTGTTGTTTGTGTTGCCGCGAAACTCACACATATTAAGATTGGGGCGCTCCCAATGAATGCCATCCTTACTCTCGGCATAGCATACGTTAATACCCTCGGTGTAGCTTTTGTCAAAAAATGACCATGTTTCATAATACATACGGTAAAATCCGTCGTCTTTTACGATGGTAAAAAAGTCGTTTGAATCGCCATCCCACGGTTGATCAAACAGCATAACAACATCTTTTTTCTCAGGCTTGTTGACAGATAAAACAGCGTCGGTGTTTTGTCTGTCAATCATATAGTCATCCCAAAAAGGAACCAAGCCTTTTTCAATTTTTATCATAGCAACTACTCCTTTTGTAAAGTAATTACAATTATAAGCACTATTGCTATCTTGTAAATATTAGTTACAGACTTATTTTTGCAAAAATGTCTTAATTTAAAAGAGTTTGTTGACTTTTATTCCTTATTTCATATAATTTATATGAGGTGAAGTAGATGAGATGTCTTAATTCAATACAATTTCAAGAGTATAGTGCGTATATAGAAAACATCTTCATACGCCTTTTATTATCTGTGCCGCAAAAGGATAAAAACAATTATGAGTCGGTTCACGTTACCCATTCGCACAATTCTTCAGAATTGTTCGTTTGCAGTCAAGGTGAAGTAGTAATTAAAACCAAAAACGGATATATTAACCTGTCAGAAGGAGATTCTGCTATTATTCCGCCAGGAATTACCCACGTTAAATATCCTACGGCAGATAACACCGTCAATTATGTGTTAAGTTTCAGTTGCACCCGCACCAACCACCGTTATTGCACCGATATTTATAAGCAATTTTTACCCTTTGTAAGCGGCAATAAGATTATAATTTTCCGCAATCAACCCTCATTGGTTAACTGGGCAGAAAACATCAATAACAATATAAATTCAGAGGATAATTTTTTGCCTGTATTAAATATGGTCAACCTTTTGCTTTTAGCATCAAAAATCCCCTTTGAAACGGAAGAGAATGAGTCCACAAGCCATTCGCCAAACGCTAACCTTAAAAGCATTGACAGAGGATATCAGCTGGACCATTTAATAAGCATTTACTTCAACAAAAAATTTGTTGCAAATGAGATTGCCCAACAACTGCACGTTTGCTCCCGTCAATTAGACCGCATTGTGCATCAAAGATACGGCAAAAGCCTGCACGCAGTTATTATGGAAAAGCGTATAAAAACAGCTGAACAACTTTTGTTGACAACCGATAAAACCAATGAACAAATTGCGACGGCACTTGGCTTTAGCTCTGCTTCAGGATTTTATAGAGAGTTTTTCAGACAACACCGATTAACGCCTAACGAATTTCGTAAAAACAGACCCGATAATGACCATTAAAACGAATATATTTCTTCAATCAGTTTAACAGCCCTTTGACCTTCAAAGCCGTCTATAAGCAGCTTCTCGTCACCCTGAATTGCCTTAATAAAATTGTCAATTTGCATTGCGTGGTTTTCATACTCAACGGCGGCAGGATTACTTGCGGTAGCCGCAACAGTGCCGCTATCACCCTCAAGCAACGATTGACCGCCCACAATCAATTTTTCAAGCTTATCTTCACACAAAACGGCACATCCGTTACTGCCCAAAATCTCTATTTTGCGCTCAAATCCCGGATAGGTGCAGGTGGCCGCCTCAACAGTACCGATTGCGCCGTTATCAAACTGAAGCAACGCGGCAACCGAATCTTCCACCTCTATATTGTGATATACTGTTTGCTTTTTAGCCCCCAAAACGTTGGCGTTGCCTGCAATATAAAGGAGCAAATCCACACCGTGAATGCCTTGATTCATCAATGCGCCGCCACCGTCAAAGGCAAGCGTGCCCTTCCACTCGCTTGAGGAATAATATTCAGCCGAGCGCCAATATTTCATATAAAGATTGCAAAAAGCAAGGGAGCCAAAAGCCTTTTCTTCAACAAGTTTTTTAAGTTTATTAACGTCTTTTGAAAATCTCAACTGTGAAATGACCGTCAATTTTTTGTCGGTCTTTTTACATATATCAATCAGTTTTTGCGTGTCTGCATAGGTGATTGCCATAGGCTTTTCAAGCACCACGTTTTTGCCTGCATTAAGGGCGCAGATGGCATTTTGAGCGTGAAATCCGCTGGGAGTGCAAATGCACACAGCATCAACGTCTCCGTCTGCTAACATCTGTTCATAATTTGAGTAGGCTTTGACACCATATTTTTCGGCAAATTTTTCGGCATATGCCAAATTATTATCTGCCACGCCGTAAAGATTGGCATTATCAAGAGAAAGAATTGCTTTGGCGTGAACGTCTGCAATCATACCGCAACCGAGTATGCCGAAATTTAATACACTTTTCAAAATAAAATCCTCCCTTTGCAATTACAAGCCAAGCAATTTTTCTGCATTATATCTTGCGATTTTGCAATAGTTTTCGTCGGTGATTTTGCCCGTCTCCACCAAGTTCTTCAAGAATTCGTCAAAGCCAAAGGGGAAGGTTTGACTGTTAAGGCAAATATCCACGCCGTAAAGAATTCTGTCGGCAAATTCATTGATAAACTTTGCAGCATATTCAGGGTCGCGCATAAAGGCAGCGGCACCGCTGCCTGCAGAAATATCGCAATAAAGATTGTCATATTTGCGCATAAGCTGAGCAATCCTGCCTTCGGTCACTTTGCCTGTGGGATAGGCGTTTCTGTCCTCTTCCTTGCAGGTAGAGGTGATTTCGCACCAAAAAGCTTGAGAATGGCCCAAAAGCTTAAGCTTTGGGAAGTTTTTAAGTATTTTTTCAATACGTGGAAGCCCGATATCGTCAACAATGCCGTAATTAACAAAATCGGTGGCAATGTGAATTGTAACGGGCAAAGCTAACCTTTCGCAAGCGGCAAAAAGGTTGTAAAGCTTGGGGTCGTCGGCATAAATATTTGCCGTAACCTCGCCTACTCCCTTTGCGCCGATAGACTTGTAAAAGGCAAGCACATCGTAAAGATTGGCAGTTTCAATATTTCCGCAAGCCCGCGGGTCAACGTTGCAAAACCACATAAAGCGGTCAGGATATTTGTCTGCCAAAAATTTGCAATTCTCACTTGGGCAAGGGGTAATTACACCCTCTGCCGCCGTAAGAGGCAAAAGCACGCTTTTGTCAATACCGATTTTATCCTGAAAGGCAATCAGCTCTTCAACCGAAATAAACCTTTCACCGCTGTATGCAGGCGGAAAATATTCTGTAAAAGGATAGGTGTGGGAATGAATATCTATTTTTTTGATAGTTTTGTAGTTTTCCATTTTTACAGATCCTTTTTAAGTTCAAATTTATCAAGCAATGCGTTATATAAAATTTGGTTGCCGTTGGGGTTAAGGTGAACGTTGTCAATTCGCCAAGAGGTCACGTCATTATCATCAAACAAGGCTGACATCCGCATAACCTCAATATTATGCTTTGCGCCGCTTTTCAGCCCAAAATCGTTGTAGCCCTCGTCTCCAAGCTTGGCGCAAACTCTCTCTACCGCACGGTTATAGGTTTCGGCAGTGATAAGGCTTGAAAAACCGCCCATATCCTTTCCCTCATCCATTGGGTCGTGGGTGTTAGGCGGAGTTAAAAACAAAATTTTAACCTTTGGGAAACGACCAAAAATCATAGAAAACATTTCCAACAAATTCACCCGTACCGCTTCCGGAGCAATTTTGATGCGGTCGTTTGCGGTAAGGGAAATTATAATCAAATCGGGGTTAAATTTGCCAATACGCTCTTCAAAATTTTCAATGAAAAAGCGGATTTTTTCACCGCCTCTGCCGTTAAGGGTAATCTCTCTGTATACCGAGCCCACGGCGGCAACCGTAATTTTAGGGTTTTTGCCCCGAATATTTAAAAACTTAACGGTATGATTGGACTTTTTATCGCAAGGCAAGGGTAAAACACTCAACCCATACCCTGCAAAAAAGCTCTCATCCCCCATAGTGTCAACGTCGGTCAAAACCACCTTGTCATCCACTACTACGTCAAAAACGCAGGGGTTATCAATGCGGTTTTGCAGATATAAAACAATCTGCTCACTGCAAAAGGGCACCTCAAAGGCTACCTCTTTTTCAGGATAAAGGGTCATAACCTTGCCGCCAAACGCCGCTGTATAGGGTATCTTGCAATCGTTATCTATGCCCTGGGTGGCTTTGCAGTTAAAGTTTAATTTGTTGCCAAAAATAAAATTTTCATCTTCAAAATAAAGTCTGTCACGCAGGGCAAAAGACCAACTTTGCATACCTACGCCGTAGTCAAAGGCATTGTTATTGTTGCGAATGGGTGGGTCATATCCGTAGTGATTAAAAGACAGACTGTCCCCCGTTATTAAAATTTTTGCGCCGTCTTTGTTTAAAAATTCACTGTAATTCATAATTACTCCTACACAGATTGATTAACTTTTCTGCTTTTGCCGGGTGATACACCGCAAACAGATTTATAACTGCGGCAAAAATAATTGGCACCCTCAAATCCGCACATTTCGGCAATTTCAGATATGCTTTTGTCGGTGTTTTGAAGCAAGGTGTCTGCAACGGTTATGCGGTAATCACGCAGATATTGCATAACTGTTTTTTCGGTGACGGCTTTGAAAACTCGGCAAAAATAATGCTTACTCACTCCGCAAAGGTGCGCCAGCTCTTCAAGGGTGACGTTGGCAGAGTAGTTATCGCGAATGTGACGGAGCGCCGGCTCAATCAGTGAGTAGGAATGCAGAATGTCACTTCTGACCGAATAATTTACGTCATCCGAAATGCCGTTTCGCAGCAAATAAACAAAAACCTGCGTCATCAACGCGCGGATATAAGCGTTGCAGCCCGTTCTTTGCTGAGCGTACTCTTTGCCCGCAAGCATCAAAATATCGTACAAATATTTATTGCCGCTAAAATGATTGGTAAAGGAATTTTTCTGTGCAATTATTATGTTGCGCAAATCCAATTCGTCGGGTGAAACCTGTTGCATATAATCCAGCGGCACCATAAAAAGATGGTATTTGCCCTTTTCAGCTTCTTCGCCGCATTTTACCGTAGCGTGAAACTCATAAGGGTTGATTACAACCACGTCACCCGCTTTAACGTTAATTGTCTGGTTTTCTATAAGCAGAGTGGCAGTGCCCTCATAAAAGCACTTTATCTCGACGTCTTCGTGTAAGGCGCTGCGCATAGCATTGATATCGTTAATCTGCGCTATTCGGTCGGGGTGCACACGAATTTGATTGCCCAAATTCTTTTCCAAAATAACCATTCCTTTGCCTAAAAATTTATATAAGGATTATAGCACAATATTAACAAGTTTTCATTATTTTTTTAAATTTTTATCAATCGTTTGACATTCCGTACCAACGGCCGCCCTGAGCGTCATCCGAGCCCTCGCCCAACAAAAGCTCGTAATTCTCGGCAACCTTGCGGAAAGCGGCGGCATATTTTTCAATCCATTCTTTGTCAAACTTTACGAAACGGGGCACCAAGAAGCACTGCTTTTCGTTTGAGGGATTGCACTTGTCATCATCAGCACCGGCATCGCGATCGATAAAGGTGTTGCGAGTAGGCTTGCCAAGTCCCATGAAATCGTAGCTCTTAAAAATTTCGTGGTTGTGCAAGCAATAGTTAGCACCGTCCCAACAACCGCCGTAGCCTTCGGCGCGAACTGCCTCGCAGAACCTCTTAACCGAAAGTCCGCCAAGCTCTTCGGGGTGATAGGTACCGTGAGCGCAATACCAACCTGCCATATTGGAGCCGGTGGATTCGTCAACACGAATGGCACGAATGCCGGGCACACCCTCAAGCAAATCCCAGAAGTAGTTCATTGCCTTTCTGACCTCTTCGCAACGCTGGTCGTAATATTTAAGCTGAACGCGGGCAAGAGCCGATGAAGACTGATTTGCTCTGCCCTTTACAAAGCCAAGAGGCATATTGAAATAGGGCTTTAACTCTTCACTTTCGGTAATATATTTTTCGCAGTTGCGCTCATAGTGGGCATAGGCAATGGCGCGCTCGTGAATTTTCTTGTTATCGGTAATAAGCATACCAAGCTCACCTGCGGCAAAGGATTTGCAACTCATCAAGCTCATTGCGGCAACGTCACCAAAGGTACCAAGGCGCTTGCCTTTATACATACCGCCTTGAGCGTGAGAAACGTCCTCAATAACCTTAAGATTGTGCTTTTTGGCAATTGCCATAATTCTGTCCATATCGCAGGGGTATGATATGTAGTGAACAACCATCAACGCCTTGGTGTTTTTGGTGATGCAACGCTCAATATCATCAGGGTCCATTGAAAGATTGTCGTCAACGTTGCAAAAGACGGGGGTTGCGCCCATAGACATTGCCTGCAAAATGCTTGCCCAGTAGGTTTTGGTGGTGCAAATAATCTCGTCACCTGCTTTAAGACCAATGCCAAACATTGCGGCAGCCAATGACAAGGTGCCGTTGCAGAATGCCAAAGCGTACTTGGTGCCAAGCCACTGAGCAAACTCATCTTGAAGCTTTTCGGTAATATCGGTGCCTGAAAAACTGTTGTTACGAAGAACGTCCAAATAGGCTTCTTCGTCTTCTTTAGTGATAATCGGCCAATCAAAAATTCGTGAAGGGGGATTTTCTATTGCGGGTTTGCCGCCTAAGATTGCAAGTTTTTCCATTAAAAACACTCCAAATCAATTTTATTACCTTAATTAAAACATTTTCTGCTAATTTTAACAATGTACTAACTTGCCTTGTTTTAGCACAAATTTGACTTGATTTAACCGTTTTCTTGAAATCAATGTCAAAATCAACATATTTTAGTGTAAAATCTTTTTTTCAGCACCATACAACAACCCCCTGCAATATGCATCAAGCATTATCACAGGGGGTCGCTTTTGTTATTTTATTGGGCAAAATTACTTCATATTGTTCTCATAGGACTCGATCATCTTTTTAACCATCTGACCGCCGATAGAACCTGCCTGCTTAGAGGTAAGGTCACCGTTGTAGCCCTGCTTAAGATTAACGCCTACTTCAGAAGCTGCTTCCATCTTGAAACGGTTAAGAGCCTCACGAGCCTCGGGCACTACGTTCTTGTTAGCCATTTTTGATTCACTCCTTCACACTTTTCTTGCGTTTGCCTTAATATTTTTAGCAAAGAAGTGAATTTTATAATTAGCAATTTTTTGATTTTGTTTTGTTAAAATTTGCGAATAATTTTGTATGACCCTTTGCGGTTGTAGGTATACCCTTTGCGGTTAAAGGTGCAGGGCAAGAGCCCCACCGCACCGCGAACAAGTGTAGGACACTTTGCGGTTAAAAATGACCCCCCTTTGCGGTTAAGGGTGCAGGGCAAGAGCCCCACCGCACCGCAAACAAAGCACCTTGTACCTTTGTGGTTAAGGGTACAGGGTAACCGCCACACCGCACCGCTACGGAGTTCTTAACCCCTATGCGGTTGTAGGTGTACCCTTTGCGGTAAAGAAAGGATGCCCACAAAGTCAGGGGTTACACCTTTGCGGTTGTAGGTGTACCCTTTGCGGTTACAAGTGTAAACCGCAAACAACGACAAGGCGGTTTTGTTACTGTTCCCACTTATTTAGCGAAAGCAAGGCAAACCGCCACCGCTCTTGTAGGGGGGGTTGCGGTTAAGGGTGTAAGGCACAAAAGACCGCACACGGACAAAACAAACGCTTTTGTTCGGGTGGTGCGGTTAAGTAGTGCAAGGCAAACCGCACCGCACCGCAAGGCAAGGGACACACTACCCCCTTTGCGGTTAAGGGTGTAAGGCGGTCTTGTCCCACCCTTTGCGGTATTTGATGCAAACAACAGGGAAACCTGATGTTAATAAATTAAAAGGAGCAAATAAAATGAGTATGCAGAATCAAGAAGAACGCAATTTTGACACAGTTTTGGAGGGATTACTGGACTTTATGAGGAACATTCCTCAACCCCAGTTAAAAATGATAAACCTGCCCCGATACAAACTGATGTTAAAAACAGCGGCACAACTTACAGAAATGTTAAAAAAGGCCACTCCAAACGGAACAATAGACGTTGACGTAGACCCTGTTTTTAATCTGGGTTCAGTCACTGTTGAACTTGATGACCTCTCCGTTACAAACCCGTTGGCATTTGCAAACATCATTTGCAAAGCAGATAACTTTGAAATTTATCCGCTGACCAACGGAAAAATTAGGTTTGACATTACATTTCATTCTGTATTAAAAACAATCAAGTAAGGAGAGATTAAAATGGAAAAGAAAACAATCAGATGTCAGGACTGCTACAACAAATTCATATTTACCGTTAAGCAGCAAGAACGGTATGCAGAAAACGGATGGACCGACCCCATAAGATGTCCAAGCTGCCGAGCACGTAAAAAAGAAATTTGGGCAACAACAACGGATTATCAGCAACTGATGGAAGAAATTACGTTAAGAAAATGCTCCCCTGCGTGCAGAAGTTTCTTTAGAAAAATTGGCAGATAAGAAAGGAGAAAATAAAATGTTTTCAATTTTTGTTGCTTTGTTTGGCGGTTTGTATTTTGCAGGAAGAAGGGCTTATGAAAAATCCTTATCCGACAAGCATGATTCAGATTTCAGAATGGGACAAATAAACAAGGCTTTAATGGTTAACCGCAAATTTGAGGATGAACTTGTAAAGAAAATAGCCGACCCGCACTATCGGGAAGAAATAGAAGCCTTGGTCAAAGAGGACTTGCAGTGTATATACGGAGATGCGTGGAAAGAGTTGTTTGCAGGCGATTGGTACGAGCCACGGGCATACACAACCTCTTTTGGCTCTAAAGAAGGCATAATTTTAATGCTGATGCTGTCTAAAAGCGGGCTAATCCCCTCTTACTATCAATATGCAGGAATAGAGATAAGCAACTTTGATATCTCAAATATTTACGAGTGCTTAAAAATACTGCAGTGTGTAGAAAAAAATGTCAGAGCAAAGAAGGACTTTTTGGATGCAAGATTAGTTTTTGTGCCTCAAATAATGCACTGTTCCCTTAACAGAAAAGGTGACGTAGGAACACCAAACTATGCAAATCCAAGCACAGGGAAATTCTACTGGAATTTTGAGCCGGTTTTCGCCTGTTCACGATTTGCGGTGTATTTAAGCAACTCGGTGCTTGTAAACGCCTGTAAGGAGGCTTCTATAGGTGAGCGGAGTTTGGCCAGCAATCCTTATAAGGATAAATTAACCCTTTAAACCGTTACAAAATAAAAAGGAGATACAACAATGAAATTAAATAAAGAAATGTATAATCTTATGTCAGATTTAGAGTGCTTGATTGGTACCGAAAGTTACAATCCCAATGCTTATGACGGTTGGAATAACGTTTACGGTTGTTTCTTTCGTTACCCTGTAAACATTACCGATAAAAACGGAAATTGCATCAAAATAAGAACCAACATTTACGAGTCGTCTTTAATAGATAACAACAATCTTACGGAAGAATCCTTTTTAAATATGATATACAAATTCGGTTCAAATCAGTTATATATCGGACGAGGACTTACCGCTGTTTTGAAATATTTGGAGGAACGGTATAATTTGGACTTTAACGAGCTTGAAAAATCAAAGCAATACTCTGACTCTGCAAGCAAAGTATAAAAAGCGAGGGGGTTCACCTCGCTTTTCGTTATATTTCGGGCTTCTTCAAATCGTCGGTGGCGGGGTTATCAATCACCTTGCCGTCAGCGTCAAAACGAAAACTGACGCCGCTTGATTGCGACGTCAGTTTTTATTTATAGTTATGATTCGGTTATAAACTCCACACCTGTCGGGCAGCTTTAAGGGTAAGATTCAAAAACTCTTGCACCAAGCATTCAGACATTGAGCCGTGGGCGTACTCTACACTCATAACACCCTTGTAATCAATATCTTTAAAGGCACCTATGGTTGCTTTCCAATCAATATCACCCGTCATAGGCATTTGATGGGAATCGGTGCCCGTATTATCGTGAAGATGGGTGCACTGTATCAGTTTGCCCAACTTGCCGATTACCTTTGGGGCATCCTTGCCAAAGGTAACGTTGGAGTGACCGAAATCCCAACAACAAACGGCATTTTCACTGTTAAAAGACCCTATCAGCTCAATCAGTTCATCTGCTTTTGAGGTGTAACGGCGGCAGTTCATATCTTCAAACACCGTTTCAAAAGCAACCTTGTAGCCTGCTTGCTTCGCCCTTTCAACAAAGGGACCAAACAGATTGTGATTGTATTCAAGGGCGGCATCAGGGGAAAAGGTCAATCGTTCAAAATCAAACTCATCCCCGTGGGCGACCATAAACTTGGCACCCATAAATTCGGTAGCCTCGGCACATCTTTGCAAACAGAGTTGATGCTTGTCTCCATAACTGCCGTAACGGTTAAAAGGCGCATGGGTTTGATGAACGGTCAACCCGTAAAAATCAAAGATTTTTACAGCCTCTTTCATATCAGATTCCCAACTGTCCTTATTCACGTAGGGGTTATAATCAAGCATGGTAAAGCCTGATTTTGCCACCATCTCTGCAGCGGCTTTAATCCCTAAATATCTTGCAAAAAAATTAATGTTTATACCGTATTCCATTTCATACCCCCACACAAACCATTATTTCGATTACATTATACTATTTTTATACTATTTTTTGAAGCAAGTCAAGGGCGCTCAATAAAATCACAAATTATCGCAAACTTCATCAAGTTCGCCAATATCCCAAAGCAGTCGCGGCAAAACGTATTTATCCCTGATATCCTTAGTACATTTAATTATTAAAGGCAACTCTCTTTCGGGTATGCCGATTTCTTCAAGGCTTGTGGGCAATCCGATTGATTTTAAAAGCCTTTCAAACTCCGTTACAGTCGGCAATTCTTCATCTATGATTTTAAGGATGTTTTGCCAATTATTGATAATAATCTCAAGCCGTTGTTTATGCTTGTCCCTATCATATTTCTTTTCTTTATATTCAAGGGCTATCATAGGCTCTGCCCCTTTACCGAGAAACTCTCTCAACCTGTTGCTCCAAGCATCAAAATCAAATTTTTCTGCATACTTTAATGCTTTTTCCCGATTGGGCACTATGTTTTTCAACTTTTGATAGCACTTTATGGCGTATAAGGTGCCAATGGCACACTGTACGCCATGGGACGCGGTGGACGTGCCAAATTCAAGTCCGCGCATATCTAACATCTGGCAAAAATAATGCTCAACTCCGCCACCCGGTCGGGAAACCCCCGAATAATCAATGGCTTTTCCGCAGTTAATCAGTCCCTCAAACAGTTTTTTCATACTGTCCTTATCCTGTTTCATCAATCCCTCGGAATTTTGAACGCAAGCATCGCGGGACTGCCTTGTAAACTCTGCAACCCGTTCGCAATAATATTCGCCGTTAATAAGATTAGAAATGCGCCATTCACATATGCTTACGTACTTTGCCATCATATCCCCAAGTCCTGCCGCCGCCATATATTTCGGCGCACCCGTTAAAATATCAAGGTCGCCAATGATAACGTCGGGGCTTTTGGCAGGTATGGTCGTCTTTATTCTGTCAACCGGCATAGTAGAGGTTCTGGCGGCATAGCCATCCATATAGGCGGCGGTTGCCACTATAATATAGGGCCTTTTCGTCTGGTATGCAAACACCTTGCAAATATCGTTTATAACCCCTGAACCAATGCCGATAATCAGGTCGCATTCAGCATCAAAATGCATTACAAGAGATCCCATAGCGTGCTCGTCAGGTTCCAGGCGCTTTTGCTGATAAATATAGTGAACTGAGCCTATGCCGTTTTCCTTCAGCATATTCTCAATCTTCTCGCCCGCGATAGGATAGGTGTTTACATCCGACACGATGAAGGCTTTTGTTGCGTTATATTTTTTGGCATATTCGGGTATACGGTTAACAGCACCCTCCTCTATTACGCAATTTTCAACATCCGTTTTATGTACCTTTCCGCAGGCACAAACTTCATTAGGATTAAACTCCAAGTTCATTGAATTCCCTCCATAGTTTATTGGTAATAAGGTTTTCAGAAACTGCATAACCTTGTTCCTCTGTGTATCTCAGCTTATCCCAGAT
>JAFQWE010000037.1 GCA_017407645.1 Clostridia bacterium
AACTTACGCCAAGCGCGGTCATAGATCTCTTCTGAACGAAGGGTGTTAAATCCAAAGCGCTCGGCAAACCAAGTTACACTGATACCGTCATCACGAATTGTAACGCCATTATCAATGATATAGTTAAGAATTTCTGCCAGATCTTCGCGGGTGCCTGTTTCACGACTGCCAACAACATCGTCACTGATAACAAGTTGTGTATGCTTATAGTTATTTACGTGAATGTCAATGTGCTTTTTGATTACCTCAACAGGCCAATCACGCCTTGATGATGAGCAACAATGTGCCTCGCCAAAGTCACCATAACTGCCGATGTCAATATATACGACCTCTTCGCGATTATCATAACGCTCTGCAAAGGCACGGTGGAAGTTATTAAGCTTTTCAAGGAAGATAGGATCGCCGTAGTCAGGCTCTACCATTCCTTTGAAAACATTATACTTTGCACCTGCATCAAACACCCACTTGGGAGTAGCATATCCGTCAAGTTGCATATGAGGCTCTTTACAAGATATGCGGAATGATACTCTCTTACCTGCGGCAACCCAAGGGTTAATGATACGATCTATAATTTCCCAATTAAACTTGCCCTCTTCAGGCTCAAGATAGCCCCAAGCCAAGCGAAGATAAGCGTGGTCCATCATTGGAAAATCTTCAAGGGTATCGTTGTGGTCATAATGAGCACAATACTTCACAATATCGTTATCATAATAATGAGCATACCAGCCTTTATCAGGATTGTTGCACAGTTTTTCGTCATCATAGCGATTTTTAAGTTTTAACATAAAAACACCCTTTAAATTACTTCAATATCAGTTACATAGTAACTGCCGTCGGCATTACGATACTCATCCTGCATACCAAGTTCAATGGTACGGTCTTTGTCGTTATGCATACGGACTGACAGTTTGTATTTGCCCTTGGGTGCGTCGGTTTTAAGATCAAAATCGCGCACTGTAATGGTGTGGGGCATCATTTCGTTGCTGTCAAAGTTTTCAACGGGTATTGTATACGTGCCGTTATCACCTGCAAGTATTACGTCAAGCTTGTAACCCTTGTATGAGGGTGCGGCACCCTTATTCTCCCAATAGAATTTGATGTTGAACTCATTGCTGATTTTGTCAGCAATATCAACACCATAAAGGAAGTACCAATATCCAAGATGATTTGCCATCATAATTGCGAGATCAGGATTTTCTGCAAGCCATTTGCGAGGCTCACCGTGGAAGCCCGCATAGGTAGCGTGACTGCCCTGCACTGATGCAAGGAAAGGCCATCCCTCAAGATACCAACCTGACTTAATGGTAGTATCGTAGTGTTCAAGTTCAAGAATTGTGGGGAACTTACGCCAAGCGCGGTCATAGATCTCTTCTGAACGAAGGGTGTTAAAACCAAACCGTTCTGCAAACCAGGTTACACTGATACCGTCATCACGAATTGTAATGCCGTTATCAATGATATAGTTAAGGATTTCTTCCTTTTCTTCGCGAGTTCCTGTATCACGGCTGCCAACAACATCGTCACTGATAACAAGTTGTGTATGCTTATAGTTATTTACGTGAATATCAATATGCTTCTTGATTACCTCAACAGGCCAATCCTTTCTGGATGAAGAACAGCAATGGAATTCGCCCCAGTCACCGTAACTGCCAAGGTCAATATAAACAACCTCTTCACGACCGTCGTAACGCTCCGCGAATGCACGATGGAAATTATTAAGCTTTTCAAGGAAAATAGGGTCGCCGTATTCAGGTTCAATGGTGCCGTTTGCCATAACGGTATTCTTTGCGCCTGCATCAAACACCCACTTAGGAGTAGCATAGCCGTCAAGCTGCATACTTGTTTCTTTGCAAGATACACGGAATGATACACGCTTGCCTGCGGCAACCCACGGGTCAACAATCCGGTCAAGAAGTTGCCAGTTAAACTCCCCTTCTTTAGGTTCAAGATAGCCCCAAGCCACGCGCAAATAGGCGTGGTCCATCATTGGAAAATCTTCAAGGGTATCATCGTGGTCATAGTGAGCGCAATATTTGGTTATGTTGTTATCGTAATAATGTGCATACCAGCCTTTATCGGGGTTGTTGCAAAGCTTTTCGTCATCATAGCGATTTTTAAGTTTTAACATTTTGAAAACTCCTAATGTGTAATATTGTTTAGATAATCTCTATATCTGTTACATAGTAACTGCCGTCGGCATTGCGATACTCATCCTGCATACCGAGTTCAATGGTACGGTCTTTGTCGTTATGCATACGGACTGACAGTTTGTATTTGCCCTTGGGTGCATCGGTTTTAAGGTCAAAATCGCGCACTGTAATGGTGTGGGGCATCATTTCATTACTGTCAAAATTTTCAACAGGGATTGTATAGGTACCATTATCACCGACAAGTATTACGTCAAGTTTGTAACCCTTATATGAGGGGGCGGCACCCTTGTTTTCCCAATAGAATTTAATATTGAACTCATTACTGATTTTGTCAGCAACGTCAACGCCGTAAAGGAAATACCAGTAGCCAAGACGGTTACCCATCATTATAACCATTTCAGGATGGTCGTTGAACCATTCGCGAGGCTCACCGTGGAAGCCTGCATAGGTAGCGTGACTACCCTCAACAGATGCGAGGAAGGGCCATCCGCCCGGGTTGTTGTTATACATTTTGTTATGATAATAATGGGCATTTTCCAATATAGTGGGGAATTTACGCCAAGCGCGGTCAAAAATCGGTTCTGAACGAAGAGTATTATATCCGAAACGCTCAACAAACCACTGCACACATACACTGTCATCGCGGATGGTGATGCCGTTATCAATTATGTAGTTCAGCAATTCTTGCTTTTCTTCGCGGGTACCGGTCTCACGGCTACCAACAGCATCGTCGCTAATTACCAGTTGAGTGTGCTTGTAGTTGTTTACATGAATATCAATATGCTTTTTGACCACATCAATAGGCCAATCCTTTCTGGATGAAGCACAGCAATGGAATTCACCCCAGTCGCCGTAGCTGCCAATATCAACATAGATAACCTCTTCACGAGCATCATATCTCTCGGCAAAGGCACGGTGGAAATTGTTAAGCTTTTCAAGGAATATGGGGTCTCCGTATTCGGGTTCAACAGAACCGTCAGGCATAACAGTGTATTTTGCGCCTGCATCAAACACCCATTTTGGAGTAGCATAGCCATCAAGCTGTGTACTGGTTTCTTTGCAAGAAACGCGGAAGGATACATTTTTGCCTGCTGCAATCCAAGGATCAACTATATTATCGAGAAGTTGCCAATTAAACTTGCCCTCTTCAGGTTCAAGATAGCCCCAAGCGACACGAAGATAAGCGTGATCCATCAACGGAAAATCATCAAGGGTATCGTTAGGATCATAATGAGCGCAGTATTTTGTAATACCGTTGTCATAATAGTGAGCATACCAGCCTTTGTCGGGATTGTTGCACAGTTTTTCATCATCATAGCGATTTTTAAGTTTAAGCATTTTGATTACCCCTTAAAATAAATTTTTTTATATTTTTCGACGATTGCCGTCATTTCGTACCAGTTATTTTCCATATCTGCCACAAGTGCAAACTGACTGCGAGCACGAGACAAATTGTGACCGTTTCGGGTGGTCTTGAAGTAGACGTCACCCTCGAGATAGTCGGTCAAAAAGCGGATGCCGCACTCAAGGGTCATAAGCTTAGAGCCCCAAACAAGAGAATCAATCTCGTTTTCGGTAAGACAGTCACCGCACCCCTCTAAGAATCCTTTCGTAAAGGCTTCAAAAAGCTCCAAATCAATTCTTGTTTCGTATGGGGTAAGAGTATCTTCATTCAAAGTGGGGGCACCCGAGCGAATAGCATCACCAAAGTCATATGCAACCGCGCCCGGCATAACGGTGTCAAGGTCAACAACACAAAGGGCTTTGTTTGTTTCTTTATCAAACAAAATATTATTCAGTTTAGTATCATTATGAGTAATGCGTAAAGGCAAGCTTCTGTTGCAAAGTCGGTCAACAAAATAAGACAACTCGCCTGCTCTTGCAGTAACAAAAGCAATTTCGTCGCGCACACCTTCAAGCCTGTTACAAAAATCATTTCTGACGGCACGCATCAATTTGGCACATCGATCAGGGGTGTTGTGAAAATCAGGAATTGTTTCGTAAAGCTTATCGGCAGGAAATCCGTCAAGTTGACGTTGAAATTCACTGAATGCCAAAGCACAGCTGTAAAAATCATCAGGACATTCAACAGCGTTATAAACGACGGTATCTGAGATGAACTCATAACAGCGCCAATAATATCCGTTTTTACACCTAAAATAAGGAAAACCGTTTTTGGTGTTTATAACGTTAAGGGTTTCTCGGTTGGGGTCACCGCCTGCAGATATTATCTTATCTCTTAAATAAGAGGTGACACCACAGATGTTTTCCATAAGTGCATCAACGTCACGAAAAACCTTGTTGTTAATTTTTTGGATTATGTAGGCACGGCTACCGGTATCTGCCCTGAACGTGCTGTTAATAAGACCGTTACCAACAGGACCACAGGATACTATCTCGCCATCAAATTCAAAGGCTTCAAGTATTTCTTTATCAACTGTAAACATAGCCCCTCCAAATAATGCAATAGTAACTTTATACAGTCTTATTTATAGTACCATATATACTTGTTTTTTTCAAGGCTTTATTGCCGTTGACAGCAACAATTTTACAAGGTATAATATAGTAAAAAGTTACAAATAAAAGAGGTTTTTAACAATGATTGATTATTCAAAGGCAGTAATGAAAAAGAAAATAGATAACGTTATTAAAGCACTTGAAGAAAACAACATTAAAGGTTATCGCATTTCATCAAGAGAAGAAATGTTTGAAGTGCTTGAAACTCTTGTTCCTGACGGCGCAACTGTCGGTTACGGTGGCTCTATGACCTTGACAGATGCAGGCGTTATTGATTGGCTTAGGTGGAAAAAGAATATTGAGCTTTTTGACCGCGCAAGAGTTGACGACCCCGACGAATGTATGCGCAAAAGTTTAGTAAGTGACGTTTTCTTCACATCTACCAACGCTATAACCGAGGACGGTTGGCTTTATAACGTTGACGGCCGAGGCAATCGCGTATCCGCTATGATTTTTGGGCCAAAAAGCGTTGTTGTTATTGCAGGCTGGAACAAAATTGTTGCCGACCTTGCCGCCGCACAAACAAGAGTAAGAAAGATAGCCGCCCCCGCTAACTGTATGCGACTTGACAAGCAGACTCCTTGCGTTAAAACAACAAGCTGTGCCAATTGCAAATCACCCGACAGAATTTGCCGTTCTTTTGTTGCAATGGGTCCACAGGGCGAAAAAAATCGCATTAAAGTGCTTATTCTTGAAGAGAATTTAGGATATTAAAGCAAGAGCCACCTTAAAAAAGGTGGCTTTGTTTAAAGTATATCCTTAACTGTAAGTATACCGTCTGATACTGTGAATTTTATCTCGTTTTCACCAAACTCAAATCCGTAAACACGGGTTTCGTCATTTTGGTAAGAGGGACGAGGGTCTTGCGACAAAACACCTATAAGCCCTTCCCTTTTATCATAAGGAACACGGGATAACAGGTCATCAGATATTTCTACCTTAAGTGAATAATCAAACTTTTCATCGGCGTAACCACCGATTGCATCGGTATGGCAGTCGGTAAAGGGCAGATATGGCTTTATATCAAGGATGGGTGTACCGTTTATCAAATCGGCACCCGAAACGAGCAGGACTGGTCCCTCTGCAGTATGCTCTATCCCTTCAAGTTTAACGGAGGACAAACCGATTGCATTTGGCCTGAAGGGTGAACGGGTTGCAAAAACCCCCATTCTTTTGTTACCGCCAAGGCGCGGCGGTCTGACAGTAGCAGACCAATTCTCCCGAACTGCTTCGGAAAACTGCCATATAATCCACAAATGGCTGAACTGCTCAATTCCACGCAAAGCGGTGCTGTCACGGAATTCGGGCTCAAAAACTATTGTAGACACAAGCTCATTAACCAATCCGCTTTGACGGGGCACGCCGAATTTGGATTTGAAGTCGTTATGTATATGGGCTATAATTTTAGTTTGGTAAGTTTTCATTCAGCCACCCCCTTTTTCACAAGGAGTATAGCATATTATCCCCGACTTGTCAAAGGTGGGTTATTATTGGCACCTTAGCTATGCTATTATGTTATTGAGGTGATTTTATGACTGATTATATTATTATTGGACTTGGCGCAATTATCATTGCCCTGCTTATTGCTTTGCTTTTCAAAAAGCAAGGCAAAGGGCTTGCAGAAAGAAAAGATATTGACCGCGCTAAGTTAGAACTGACTCAGCAGATTGACGGCGTTAAATCTTCCGTTTACGAGCAACGCGCCGCCATATTAAAAGAGCAGCTTGAACTGCAGGAAAGGGTTAACAAAACCTTGTCAGAAAGTGTTGCCAAGTTGCAACAAAGCAACGAACAAAAGTTGGAGCAAATGCGACTTACCGTTGACGAGAAGTTAACCGATACCCTTTCAAAACGATTAGACAGCAGCTTTAAGGCTGTCGGTGAGCAGCTTAACAAGGTGTACGAATCCCTGGGCAAAATGCAGGAATTATCGGGCGGCGTTACCGATTTGCAAAGACTGCTTACTAACGTTAAGGCTCGCGGTACTTGGGCTGAAGTAAGGCTTGGCGAAATCCTTGAACAGATATTGACCAATGACCAATACGAACAAAACGTATCGGTAAGAGGCAACCTTGAAAGAGTTGAATATGCAATAAAAATTCCATCTAAAGACAAAGAGGGAGATTTTATTTATCTGCCTATTGACTCCAAATTTCCTCAGGAAGATTATCTAAGGCTTTCTGCCGCTGCCGAATCTGCCGACAAAGAGGCGGTTGAGCAATGCGCAAAGGCTCTTGAAAGAGTTATTAAAAACGAAGCCGCTACCATAAGCAAGCTATATATCGACGTACCCAAAACCACCGATTTTGCAATAATGTTTTTGCCCACAGAGGGTCTTTATGCCGAGGTTTTGCGACGTCAGGGATTGGTTGAAGAAATTCAAAACAAATACCGTGTAATGATATGCGGACCAACAACAATTACCGCATTTTTAAACACTCTGAGAATGGGATTTCGCACTATTGCGCTTGACCGCAGAGCTGCAGAAGTCTGGGCAGTGCTTGGTGCCGCAAAGCAACAGTACGAGCGATTTGACCTTGTGCTTGAAAAGGCTCGCAAAAAGCTTGACGAGGCTACAAACGCTCTTGACGATGCGCAAAAGCGTAACGTTATAATTCGCAAAAAGTTAAAAGGCGTTGAAGAATTGCCTGCAGAAGATGCTATGCTTTTATTAAACGTGGCAGACTCCACCCTTATTGACGAAGATTAAAGCATTATATATAGCAGTGCCATTATAAGCAAATCATCTGTTTCCTCTGCCTTTCCTGAAAGAAGGGCTAACATCATTAAGATAACCGAACGGTCAGAGTCCATTGCCATATTTTTGAAATCAAGCAGACCTAAAATTCCGTTGTTGCGCTTTTGCGGAACAGTTGGAGGGGGTATTGGCTTGGCTTCTGTCTTTTTCGGATTCTCTTGCCTGCCTTTCGGCATTACAAAGTCAGGAGCGTTTAATGGTTTTGAGTTTTTTATGCGCTCAAAATTATTCATTTTTACACCTCACAGATTAAATATTCCGCTTTCGGTGACTAATGGCATAACTGAGGCTATTTTAAGCAGTTTTACCGCCTTGTCTACCCTTTCGCGACGAGGCTCTGACAAATGAGGTTTAAGTGCCAAAAGCAGAGCCGTGCGATTATCGTTGTCTTTTGAATTAAGGGCACTCATTACCCTCATAATACCACCCATTTGGTCGGGTGTAACTGAGCCAAACAGTTGGGATAAATCAGGAGAATTATCCTGTGTTTTTGGTGCATTTGACCCTCCGTCACCCATTAAACTGTCGGCAATAGACTTGATGGTTTCAAGGCTATCGGGGTCATTTAAAATAGAGGTGATTTTTTGAGTTAAATCATCCAATTACTTACCCTCCGATAACTTTTTAATCAGTTTTTGCACCTGTTCAGATTGCATCAGTTTTTGTGTTGCAGCTTTGTCTGATAACAGGCTTTTAAGTTTCATTGCATCTTGCGGACTAAGGGCAGAAAGCAGTTTTTCAGTTGAGCCACTGCTCATTGCATCGGTGATAGCCGACTCATCCACACCAAGCTTATTTGACAGTGCGCCCACCATATTTTTCATATTGTTGTTCATATCAATTACTCCTTACAAATTAGGTGATATTTATGAAGATTTTAGTTATATCCGACTCCCACCGTCGTGCATCAAGCATTTTTGACGCGGTTGAGGCACACCCTGAAATTGACCACATTATATTTTTAGGTGACGGTGTTGATGATTTTGAAGAGGTTGGTTTTGTATACCCTAATAAAAATTACTATGCCGTTTGCGGAAACTGCGATTTTACTTCCACCCTGCCAACAAGCAAGATTATCAAACTTAACGGCAAGGTGATTTATGCCTGTCACGGTCATTTGCACCGAGTAAAAGATGGCTATGAAAGCGCAATTTCTGCCGCAAAAAGTGTTGGCGCCGACATACTTCTATTCGGGCACACCCACTCTCCCCTTTCCACCTATTACGATGGGGTGCACATCCTTAATCCAGGCTCAATAGGTAAACCGCGGAACTCAAAATCAAGCTACGGAATTATTGAAATCACCGACAAAGGAATTGTGACAAACATAGTCTATTAACATTATATGCATCTAATAATTACAAAGTACCAAAAAACACTATGCAAACCAAAAGTCTGCATAGTGTTTTTTTAGTTATCAGTCGTTATATTCACCTAATTTACCTTGGCTTTCTGCCTTAAGGTAAGCGTTTATAAAGCCGTCAATATCGCCATCCATAACGGCATTGATATTACCGTTTTCAAAGCCTGTGCGATGGTCTTTTGCCAAAGTGTAGGGCATAAATACGTAAGAACGGATTTGTGAGCCCCAGGCAATTTCCTTTTGAACACCCTTAATGTCTTCAATCTTATCAAGGTGCTCACGCTCTTTGATTTCGATAAGTTTGGATTTGAGCATTTTCATTGCCATATCTTTGTTTTGGAATTGGCTACGCTCATTCTGACAGGCTACAACAATACCTGTTGGAATATGGGTAAGACGAACGGCAGATGACGTTTTGTTGATGTGCTGACCGCCTGCACCGCTTGCACGGAAAACGTCCATCTTAATGTCTTCAGGACGGATATCAACCTCTATATCGTCACCAATTTCAGGCATAACCTCAAGAGAAGCAAATGAAGTATGTCGTCTGCCTGATGAGTCAAAGGGGGAAACACGGACAAGACGGTGAACTCCCTTTTCACTTTTTAGATAACCGTAGGCATTTTCGCCCTCTATCATAACAACGGCACTTTTTAGACCTGCTTCATCACCGTCAAGGAAGTCTACTGTCTGAGCCTTAAAGCCGTGACGCTCTGCCCAACGCAAATACATTCTGTGAAGCATCTGTGCCCAGTCCTGAGCCTCGGTACCGCCTGCACCGGCATGGAAGGTAAGAATAACGTTGTTTTTGTCATACTCACCTGTAAGCAGGGTTGCAAGGCGCATTTCTTCAAAGGTATTGATTATGCGGTCAACACCCTCTACAATTTCGTCAATAAGAGAGGTATCCCCCTCTTCATCAGCTAACTCAATGAGGGTAAGGGTGTCATCATAATCGGTGCAAAGGGTTTCATATTTCTGAACGGTTGCCTTGCACTGTGCCACCTTGCGAAGCACGTTTTGAGAATTTTCAACGTCATCCCAAAATCCAGGCTCGGCAGTTTGTGCCTCTAACCTTTCAATTTCGGATTTGAGCACCTTTACGCCGATTGCATCGGCAAGTTCTTTGATTGGTGCATCAAATGCGGTTAATCTTAACCTCTGTTCTTCAAATTCAAGCATCAATTTCTCCCCTTTTACATACGAGGGCTACCCAGCCACCGCTTTCAAAACGCTCAACTACACTAAGACCTGTTTTGGATAGTTTTTCAAGCACATCTGCCTCGCGGGTATCAATAATTCCCGAGCAAATAAACAAACCGTTATCAGCCATAAAATCGCACACATTATCGCAAAGCGATATAATAATATCAGCAACGATATTTGCACAAACAATATCGTATTTGCCGCTTATTTTTTCTACCAAATCACCGCAAACATATTCTACACGGGACTGCACGTTGTTAAGTACAGCATTTTCTTCTGCGACTTTAACTGCCATCGGGTCAATGTCAACACCAACTGCTGTACTGCAACCAAGAAGCAGTGCAGAAATAGACAAAATCCCACTGCCACTGCCAACGTCAAGAATGGTCTTGTTATCACCGCAGTAGCGGTCAAGAACGCCAAGACAAAGACGTGTAGTATCGTGTGCGCCTGTGCCGAATGCGGCGCCAGGGTCGATATTAAGCACTACTCTGCCCTGAGGATTGTCATACTGCTCCCAAGAAGGACAGATTGCAAGGCGATTGCCGATTTCAATAGGTTTAAAATATTTTTTCCAATTATCCGCCCACTCACTCTCGTTAACACTGACCGTTTCAATTTGATTGTCAATGCCAACCGCACTGTAACGCTCACTAAGATAAGCCACCGCTTCAAACGGATTTTCTTCGGGGCTTACATAAATGTGGATGTATGCAACTGAGCGGTCACGACTTTTTAATTCTTCATCAATAAGGTCAATATGAGCAATCTCTAAAGACATTTCTTCAAGGTCGGTATAATCCTCAATATAAATTCCATAAGGTACAACCATATTAGCAATGTCTGATGCATGCTCGGTATCTGCACTGTTTATGCGGATTTTAATTTCAGTCCAATCCATATTTCTCCTATAACACAACATAAAGGCCGCAACTTATAATTGTGGCCTTTATGTATAATTCATTCTTTTAAATTATCAGTTGTTGCCGAAAATTGTCATAATATCGCCAAGACCGTCGTCAGCTTCGTTAGATGCAGCCTGGAAGCTATCAATGATAGCGGTTGCATCGGTGCTGCTGCGCTTGCCGCCACCAAAACCGGTTGCGATAACAGTCATACGGATTGCATCATCAAGATTTTCGTCAAGAGATACACCCCAAATGATGTTTGCATCCTCGTGTGCAGTTTCCTGAACGATAGTAGAAGCGATTTCAACCTCTTCCAAACCGATGTCAACAGAACCGGTGATGTTGATGATAACACCCTTAGCACCCTTCATATCGGTTTCGATAAGAGGACTGGTGATAGCAGACTTAGCAGCAATTTCTGCCTTGTCGCGACCGGTTGCAAAGCCAACACCCATATGTGCATAACCGCTGTCTTTAACAATTGCAGTAACGTCTGCAAAGTCAAGGTTAACCATCTGGGGGAACTTGATAAGGTCAGAAATACTCTGAACGCCCTGACGAAGAACATCATCAGCAATGATGAATGCGTTTTTAAGAGTAATCTTTTCCTCAGAAACGTGCTTAAGACGCTCGTTAGGAATTACGATAAGGCTGTCAACATGCTCGCTAAGTGCGGCAATACCCTTTTCAGCCTGATTCATACGAAGCTTGCCTTCAAATGCGAAAGGCTTGGTTACGATACCAACGGTAAGAATGCCAAGTTCCTTTGCGATTTCTGCAACGATAGGTGCTGCACCGGTACCGGTACCGCCGCCCATACCTGCGGTGATAAACACCATATCGGTACCGCGAAGGATAGCAGCGATCTCGTCACGTGATTCTTCTGCGGCGCTATGACCAACCTCGGGCTTTGCACCTGCACCCTGACCGTTTGTAGACTTTTCACCAATTTGGAGTTTGTGGTCTGCCTTAGAAAGAAGAAGAGCAGAAGCATCGGTATTGATAGCGATAAACTCAACACTGTTTACACCTGCGTCAACCATGCGATTAACAGCGTTGCCGCCGCCACCACCGACACCTACAACCTTTATTTGAACTACCTTGTCAAGCTCATTTGCTACTTCAAATGCCATGATTATTATCCTCCTTATATTAAATCCTTTTAATTATTTACAAGATTTTGGAATCGATATGGATATAACACCCCATATATTCGGTATTTTAACACGAAATAAAATAAATTTCAATATAATATATAGATTTTTTTTGCTATTTTGCAACTTTTTTTAGAAAAAAGGTCATTTTTTCTGTGTATCGGCTATTTTATCACTGCCGTGAATATCTTTTCTTGTAAAATAGCTCTTATTTGAGTCGCCTGTTAAGTATTTAAGATTGGCGTATCCTTCCACCTCGTCACCGTATTTTTTGCGCTCGGTTTCGATTAGTTTAACGGCGTTTTTGCACTTTTTCTCCATATTTTCAACAGAGCCAAACTGCAAGACAATCAAATCGTCGACCGTAACTTCTATTTCAGACATATTTTTAACGTTAATACCCGTTATGTTCTTAATACCAACCTTATCAACCGCCTCTTTGACAGTTCTTATTGCATCGGTCATTCCCTCTTTAAGAACTATTTCATTTCCGATGCTGTAACGCTCAATTTCGGCTATAACAACGGGCAGTTTTTCAGGCTTTACCGTCACCTCGTCAAGCACCTTTTCACCATAGGCAGTTACATATCCCTTTGAGGTTTTGTATGCTCTGTTTGCCTTGCAAGGCTTTACTGTGATTGAAATTGTATCGGGATATTTGCGTTTTATTTTTGCTTCGCCAATGTAGGGCAGTTTAGAGCAAATTGAGGCTTCAACCAAGTCGTCATCAAGCAAATTCATATTTGAACCGACAATAATACCTGAGGCTTCAACAATATCTTTTTTTGTGTACTGAGTATTTCCCTTTACAGTTACCTCGGCAATGTTAAAAAAGACTGTTACAGACAGTGTATAGCCCACTGCCCCAAGTATTGTAATAATCATAAGTGCAATTAGCAGTTTAACGAATCCGCTTTGGCGACGTCTTTTTCTTTTTTTAGTTTTCGGTGCTGTTTTTTGAGCCAAATTTATCTCTCCCTTACAATATCTGCTCCTATTTTAGTTAATACGCCTTCTATATTTTCGTAACCTCGGTCAATATGCTCAACCGAAGTGATTCTCGACCGACCCTTTGCCGCAAGGGCGCAAATCGCCATTGCTGCACCGCCACGCAAATCAGTAGCATCAAGGGTTGCGCAGTTAAGGGAGTCAACCCCTCTGACTACTGCAACGCGGTCGTAAACTTCAACTGATGCGCCCATTTTATTAAGACCTGCAACATATCTGTATCGGTTAGAAAATATATTTTCCACAAAAACCGCTGTACCTCTGCTAAGAGTTGCAGTTGCAAGCATTATAGGTTGTGCATCGGTTGGGAAGCCTGGGTATTCAGTAGTATGCACGCGAATATTACCCTGTAACTTTTTATTTGATATTACGTTAATTTCATCCGACTTGCAATCAATATTACAACCAAGTTGTTCAAAGTATGGAATAACGGCGTGCAAGTGAGAAGGGCAAGCCTTTTTTATGGTTACATTACCGCCGCATACCGCAACTGCACCAATATAGGTTGCAGCAACAATGCGGTCAGGAATTACAGTGTGATTGCAACCGTAAAGTCGGTCAACACCCTCAATTTGAACGACTGTTTCTCCGTCACCCTTTATTCTTGCGCCGCAAGACCTTAAGAAGTTTGCCAAGTCGGTTATTTCAGGCTCTTTAGCCGCGTTGCGCAAGGTAGTTGTTCCCTTTGCCGTAGACGCCGCAATCATAATGTTTTCAGTTGCGCCAACGCTTGCAACAGGTAAATCTATGTTGCACCCTTTTAATCCGTCAGGGCAACTGCAAACAAGCTTGCCGCACACCTCTTTTATGGTAGCACCCATCTTTTTGAAGGCATCTATATGCAAATTTATTGGTCTTAGCCCCAACTCACATCCTCCCGGTGGAGAAAGTTCGGCCTCACCTGTTTTTGCAAGCATTGCGCCCAAGAATATTACAGACGAACGCATCTCACACATAAGGTCATCACTAATCGAACAACCCTTTGCATTGAAAGCATCGACTTTTACAGTATTTTCATTCGTTTGGCAAATACAACCAAGAGATTCCAGTATTCGCACCGACACCTCAACGTCGCTGATTTTAGGGCAATTATGTATTTCACAAGGGGTACTGCACAGCAGTGATGCCGACAGAATTGGCAATGCACTGTTTTTCGCACCCTGCAATTCTATTATTCCGTTAAGCTGATTTCCGCCTTTAATAAGCAATCCCGACACTGTCAACACACCTTTTAATCAGATATACGACAGTCTATGCAAAGATTGCTCGGTTTGTTATTACTGGGTTAAAAGTCCCATAATCACTTGGTATATACGCTCATTCGTATCTAAAATAGCGCTTTGTTTTGATGCCTTTGACATTTTTTCAAGGTTTTCAGGGTTATCAATAAGTTTGCTTACTGCATCGACTATGCTGTCACGGGTTAAATCTTTTTCCTCAACCAGTTTTGCCGCTGATTTTCTAACAAGCGTCATTGCATTGTAATACTGATGATTTTCAGCAACGTTTGGTGACGGAATAAGCACGGCAGGCTTGCCTTGGGCTTGCAATTCACTAACTGTGATTGCTCCTGCACGGCAAATAACCAAATCTGCCGCCGACATAAGCACATCCATATTGTTAATATACTCCGTAATGTGCAAATAGGGTGAATTTATATCTACTCCCCTATCCTTTAACAGTTGAGGCATCAATTCAACACCGTATTTGCCTGTGGCGTGGAAATGATGAACTTTGCCGTCTGCTTTATGCCACTGCATTATATCTGCGGCGGCTTCGTTTATTTTTCGTGCTCCAAGTGAGCCGCCGAAAGACAAAATCATAGGTTTATCGTCAAGACCTAAAATTGCTCTTGCCTTTTGCTTATCGGCATTTATAACCGACTCGCGAACAGGGTTGCCTGTAATTATAGCCTTTTTACCCTTAAGATTAAAATAGGGCTCTGCTTCGGGCATTGCAAGCATAACGGCATCCATATCAGGTGCAAGCATCTTGTTAGCCTTGCCTGCAAATGCATTTTGCTCGTGGATACAACATTTTATACCGAGCTTGTGAGCCTCGCGCAAAACGGGGCCGCTTACATATCCGCCAGTGCCCATTACAACGTCAGGTTTTAATTCCAAAAGCAGTTTTCTTGCCTGACTTGATGCGGTGATAAGAAGTTTTGCAGCAGATATATTATGTTTAATATTTGATAGGCTTATTTTTCTTTGAAAGCCTTTAACGTCGATGGTGTAAAAATCAATATTTGCTTCGGGCACAAGTTTGGATTCAAGTCCTTTTTTTGTGCCGATGTAAGAAAGTTGTGCTTCGGGATGGCGACTGCGGATATAACCTGCAACCGCCAAAGCAGGATTGATATGACCCGCGGTACCGCCGCCTGCAAAAAGTATTTTCACTTAAGCCGCCCCCCAAATTTATTTAGACATATTATTATCACGTGAGATTGCAAGGATAATACCCATCTGCGCCATAAGCATTATAAGTGCCGTACCGCCATAACTGAAGAAGGGCAAGCTTATGCCTGTGTTGGGTATTGTGTTGGTAACAACCATTATATTAAGCGCGGCTTGAATTCCAACCTGAATGGTAAGACCAAAGGTCATAAGTGCGCCAAATTTGTCTTTTGCACGGGTTGCAAGAGTAAATCCGCGCCAAATAAGAAGTCCAAACAGAACTATGATTGCCAGTGCGCCCACAAAACCAAGTTCTTCACAAACGATGGCGAATATAAAGTCGTTGTGAGGCTCGGGCACCCAAAGATATTTTTGCTTTGAGCCGCCAAGTCCTGCACCGAACACACCGCCTGAGCCGATTGCAAGCAAAGACTGAATGGTCTGCCAGCCTGCGCCTGTGGGGTCGCTCCAAGGGTCAAGCCAGGACTGAATTCGGCTTGAGCCGTAGTCAACAACGCCTGTTAAAATTGCGCCTGCACCCAATGCAACGCCTGCACCCAATCCGCCAAAAACATAGCGAAGCTTTATGCCGCCAACCACCATAAGCGATGCGCCGATAGCAAATATCAGAAGAGTTGCAGAAAGGTGGGTTTCAACAACAACAAGAGCGCACACAAGTGCAAGCAAAAGTCCAAACGCCATTATGCCGAAACGGAAGCGTTTCATATGCTTCATATTGTCACATATAAGGTGAGAGAAAAGAAGAACTATAGCAAATTTTGCAACCTCACTTGGTTGAAAGTTGAAACTACCTATAACAAGCCAACGCTTGTAATCAAAGCCTTCTTGAAGTGGGGGTAACATAAGAACAACGGCAAGCATTATTACCGATACTATATAGATAAACCAAGCAAATTTACGGTAAAAATGATAGTTAACTCTTGATACTATCAGCATTATCACAACACCGGCAACGGCAAATTTTATCTGTTTGCCAATAAAGTGATAACTGCTTCCGTAGTTTTGCAAAGCGTAGGCATAGCTTGAAGAAAAAAGGCAGATAAGACCAACCACCAAAAGCAACATAACCAATCCAAAAAAGGTCATATCCATTTTGCCCGGTTGATACAAGCTTCGAAGTAATCTTTGGAGCAAACCGACTTTCTTTTTAGTCGGTTTTTCAGTGCTTTGAGTGGTTTCTGTGCGACTCATAGTCGGTCCTCCTGTGAAATCAAGTTAAATCAAATATAGCGCAGTTGCAATCGAGCAACCGATAAAGGTTATCAGAGAAAAGACAAGGCAAATCTTGTTTTCTGACCAACCCGACATTTCGTAGTGATGATGTATGGGAGTCATTTTAAATATACGCTTTTTGGTCTTTTTGTAGTAGGTTACCTGAATTACTACCGATATAGCCTCCCAAAAATAAACGATGCCTGCAAAGAAAAGTAAAATAGGCATATCAATCATAAAGCTAAGTGCAACTGCCATACCGCCAAGGAACATTGAGCCTGTATCCCCCATAAACACTTTAGCGGGATGTCTGTTCCAAAGCAGGAAGCCTAAAAGTCCGCCTAAAAATACGGCAGAAACAAGGCAAGCAAGAGGGTAACGGCTCATAATAGCGGCAACTACGGCAAAGAAAATTGCCACAACCGACGTTACCGACGTTGCAAGTCCGTCAACACCGTCGGTCAGATTAACCGCGTTGGTAAATCCGTAGATGAAAATCAAAGCGATGGGCCAAAAAATCAGTCCAAATCCCTTTGAAATGTCAACGTAACCAAAGAAAGGCAAACGAGTTTGGGTCATTCCGCCAAGATAAAGGGTATAAAGATAGGCGGCTGCAAGAAGCAGTTGCAACAAGGTCTTCTGCTTAGCGGTAAGACCAAGATTACGTTTTTTAACCACCTTAATGTAGTCGTCAATAAAGCCAACAAATGCCATTCCGATTGCCAAAGCAATGCCTGCAATCATAGGTACAATACGAGTTTCTTCACCGAAAGCGTCAATTATTCCGCCCTCTTCCAAAACTTTCAATATTTTGCCTATTGAAAGCGCAGTTGGTATTGCTAAAACAACGCCGATTATAAACATTACACCGCCCATTGTTGGGGTGCCCTGCTTATTTTTGTGCCACACGGGTCCTATATCAAGAATAGTTTGCCCAAATTTTAGCTTGTGCAAGTATGGAATTACCGTATAACCTAAAAGACCTGTAATTGCAAACGCTAAAACCATACCTATAACTGCAGTTATTATCATAATTATAACCCGTCCTTTTTAATTCTTTAACTCGTTAAGTGCCTCTAAAACGACCTCGCGCTCATCAAAGTGGCGTTTTTCTGTGCCAATAATCTGATAGGTTTCGTGACCTTTGCCTGCAAGAACGATAACGTCGTCTTTTTCAGCATTTTGAATGGCATAACGTATTGCTTCGGCACGGTTTTCAATAACAACGTAGGGTGTTGTTTTATCCTTAACACCTTGCATAATATCTTCAATTATTGCAGAGGGTTCCTCAGTACGAGGATTGTCGCTTGTTACGATAACAAAATCAGATAATTTTGAAGCAATTTCACCCATTATAGGGCGTTTTGTTCTGTCTCGGTCTCCGCCACAGCCAAACAAGGTTACAAGTCTGCCTTTTTTAATCTCGTTAACTGCAGAGAGAATGTTTTCCACTCCGTCGGGGGTGTGAGCGTAATCTATAAGCACGGTAAAATCTCTGCCTGTAGGGACTACCTCTGCTCTGCCCTTTACTCCACTGGCTACCGACAAAGCCTCGCAAACCTTATCAAAGTCAAATCCTAAAGCAATCAAGGTGCAAGCACTACTCATTGCATTATAAACGGAAAATTTGCCCGGGGTTTGAGTGGTGATTTTGCCCTGTGCCTTGCCTGTTAATGTGAAGCGGGTGCCCGAGGGGTTGTATTCTATATCTTTTGCAACGTAATCGGTATTAGAATTTACACCAAAAGTTACGATGGGGCATTTAATGCCATTTTGCATCTTTTCAAAATATACATCGTCGCCGTTAAGAATTGCCACCTTACAGTTTTCAAACAGTTTGCGCTTTGCGGCAATATAATTATCCATCGTAATGTGATAATCAAGGTGGTCCTGTGTCAAATTGGTAAACACGCCTGCCGCAAATTCGAGTCCGTACACTCTTTCTTGGTCAAGTGCGTGAGAGGATACCTCCATAACGGCGTACTCACACCCCTCTTTGACCATAAGGTCAAACAAACTGTGCAGTTTAAATGCATCGGGAGTTGTATTTTCTGCGGGTATAATCTTATCCCCTGCCATATTGTGAATGGTACCGATAAGGCCTGTTTTGTGACCCATATTTTCAAGCATTGATTTTATTAAAAATGCTGTTGTGGTTTTTCCGTTTGTACCCGTAATACCGATGATTTTCAGTTTATCTTTAGGGTTGCCGAAAAACTCTGAACAAGCCTTTGCATATGCAATACGGGTATCAGGTACAATCACCTGACAGTCGATACCGACGTTATGGTCCACAACCACTGCCGCAGCACCTGAATGGGCAGCCGCTTGAGCAAATTTATGGCCGTCAACGTTAGTACCGCGAATGCAGAAAAAGAGTGTACCCTTATCTGCTTTGCGGGAATCATTTGTAATTGAGGTTATTTCAACATCGTGATTGCCATATGGCAATCCGCCCAGCAATTTACTGAGTTTCACGTTATCATACCTTTCGTCAATTAGTCGCTTGAGTCACTTGAACGGAAGCTTACCGTTATAACCGAACCTATTTCTACCGATTCGCCAACGGATATACTTTGAGAATACGCCACAACATTGCTTGCGCTTAACGAATATCCTGAGAATTTGATATTCAGCTTATATTCTGCCGCAAGAGAATTGGCTTGAGACACGGTTAGTCCTGCAAAATCGGGCACTTCTACCATTACCGCTTGGTCGGCACCTGTATAAAGCACTACTGTGCCCTGCTTTGAAATAGGTTGACCTACGCTTGGCACCTGTCTTTCAACAGTATCACCGTTACCTACAACTCTTACAGTAAGTCCTGCATCTGTAATAGCCTTCTTGGCTTGTTCAAGCGATTTACCCGTTACATCGGGTGTGCTTACACTGAGGGAAGACATTTCTTCCTCGTTATATGCAGGCTCAACACCCATATATGGCAGTACGTCAGATAAAATGCTTCCTGCAACGGGAGCGGCTATCGTACCGCCGTAAATAACGGGTGCGTGAGGCTCATCAAGAACAACAAGCACCACGATTTGCGGATTATCGGTTGGTGCAAAGCCGCAGAAAGAGGCTATACGGGCAGTTTCATCTTCCGATGACAATTTCTGAGACGTACCTGTTTTACCGCCAACGCTATATCCGGGAACGTAGGCGTTTTTACCTGAGCCCTGCGATACAACGCTTTCAAGCAATTGACAAATAAGTTCTGAAGTTTCGGTAGATATTACCTGTCTTTTTTGCTTAGTTTCGTAGTTTTTAACCGTATTATTGTCAACGTCAACGATTTTGCTTACAACGTGAGGCTGAACAAGATAACCACCGTTAACTGCAGCGCTGATTGCCGTTATAAGCTGAATAGGAGTTACGTTAAAGCCTTGACCGAAGGATTCACTTGCCAAGTCGATATTGGTCATCGTAGAGCCGTCATGATAGGTTACGCCTGCTATTGGAGCAGTTTCACCCGGCAGGTCAATACCTGTTTTTTCAGTTAAACCGTAGGACTGAAAATATTTGAAGAAGGATTTAACGCCCAAAGTTTGACCGATTTGAATAAATGCAGGATTGCAAGAGTTTGCAAATGCGCCGCCAAGGCTTTGAGTGCCGTGACCTGCGTGCTTATGGCAATGATAACGGGTGCCTGCAATAACTATATAACCGGGGCAACTGAACGAGTTGGTAAGGAATACCACTCCTTCTTCAAGAGCCGCAGAGCCTGTAACAACCTTAAATACTGAGCCGGGTTCGTATGTATCCGATATTGCCTTGTTGCGCCACTGTTCCTTTTGAGCCTTATTAAAAGCATCATTATACTCTTCGGTATCCTTTAATTCTTCAAGGGCGGCAAGAGTTTTTTCATCAGTGATTGAAAAGGGTGTGTTGGGATCAAAGTCAGGCTTGGTCGCCATTGCAAGTATACCGCCTGTATTGGGGTCCATTGCAATAACGCAACCACGGTTGGTAACGTTATTTTCTTCCACCGCTTTTTCAAGATACTTTTCGGCAACATACTGAATGTATTTGTCGATAGTAAGCACTAAAGAGTTACCTGTTTGTGCCTCAACGATTTTTTCATAGCTAAAGGGCATATCGGCGCCGCGAGCGTTCTTTGCCGCTCTTACTCTGCCGTCAGTGCCTGACAAGTTCTCGTCATAGTATGACTCAAGTCCGCTAAGCCCCTGATTATCGGTACCAACAAAGCCAAGCACGGTTGATGCTAATGAATTGTTGGGGTAGTAACGCTTTGTAGTTTCGTCAAGTCCCACAATTGAGCCTAATTTGTGCTCACTTATAAAGGCACGCACCTTGTCGGCAGTGGTTTTTTCGATTCTTGACTTGATTTTTTCATAATAGGTCTTTTTTTGAGTTTGTTTTAAGACGGTTTCGTAGTCAAGTTCCAATATTTCGCTAAGACCTGATGCAATTGTTTTGCGCTCTTCCTCTGTCTTGATGTCTTGCGGTGTTATGTAAACCGTCCAAGCGGTTGCACTTGTTGCAAGCACTTCGTTGTTTCGGTCGAAAATATCCCCTCTTTTTGCCGAAAGGGTGGTATCGCTAAGCTGCTGTGCGGCGGCTTTTGTTTTGTACTCTTCACCGTCAATTATCATTATTTTTACAAGATTAACTGATGCTGCACCAAAAAAGAGCAACACTATAACACATATAATAGCAAACATACGAATTATCATTGATTTGTTGCTTCCGTCAGCCATTATTCACCATTCCCTTTCGCTGTTTTTGATGCATTTTTTACTGTCAATAAAATCACGAAATGAGAGTTAAAACATTACGCTCCAACTCTCACAACTTTACGATTAAATTATACTGTAAATTTTCTCATTCTATTCCACACCCGTCTGTGCAGTCACCAATCCGTTGCCCTCTTTTACCTCGACAACGTCTACGTCTGCAGAGCAAATGTAATTCATCTGATAAGGCTCTGCTTTTTGCATTCCCAGTGCTTTTGCAGACTCTTCAAGATTTTTGTATGCAATATCGTTCTCAAGTTTCATTTCAAGACTGATTTGCTCGCTTAAAAGCTTATCGTTTTCAATCTGTGCCTTATTGATTTTTGAGGTTACCTCGGTAACCTGAACTCGTAAATATATATTTCCAACAATAAGAGCAAGCATAATTGCAGTAAATACCACAGGTAACAAGCGCTTGCTTTTTGCTTTAGCACGAGTTTTTTTGCCGGTTGACTTTACGGTAGTTTTCTTGCGGTCAAGCTCTATTATGTTGTCCTGTCTTTTTTCACGGGGCATAAACATATCAAAATCATATGCAAAGCTATCTACATAATACTTGCTCACCGTAAAGTTCCTCCTTATAATTTTTTAACTGCCCGTAGTTTTGCACTTCTTACGCGGTAGTTATCGTCAATTTGTGTATCCGTAGGCTCGATTGCCTTGCGGGTAATAAGTTTTGCCTTGGGAGTTTTGCCGCACACACAGACCGGTAGGTCAGGCGGACAGGTACATCCTTTGCACCACTCTTGGAAACGGTGCTTAACCATTCTGTCTTCAAGGGAATGGAAGGATATAATTGACACCACGCCGTCTTTATTAAGCCTGTCAAGCGCTTTGTCAAGGAATAGGGACAGGTGATCAAGTTCACCGTTAACCGCTATTCTTAAGGCTTGGAAGGTACGCCTTGCAGGGTGTCCGTCACGTCTTGCCGCCGCAGGCACTGCTGATGAGATAATCTCAGCAAGCTGCGATGTGGTTTCAATAGGCGATTTTTGTCGGTTTTCAACGATTGCATTAGCGATGCGCCATGCAAAACGCTCGTCAGAATATTCTCTGATTATACGAGCCAGTGAGTCGGCGTCGTATGAATTTACCAAATCTTTAGCCGATGCTCCGCTTTGGCTCATTCGCATATCAAGAGGGGCATCCTTATGGTAAGAAAAGCCGCGCTCTGCCCTGTCAAGCTGAGGTGATGATACGCCAAGGTCAAGCAACAAGCCGTCAACCCTATTTATTCCCAGATTATCAAGCACTGCATCAAAATCGCTGAAATCAGAGCGCACAACCTGTGCGTTTGGATATGGACTCAGCCTTTTTGTTGCTGCTTCAATAGCATCGGGGTCTTTGTCGATAGAAATAAGTCTGCCCGTTGTAAGCTTGCTTGCAATCAGTGAGGAGTGTCCTCCACCGCCTGCAGTGCCGTCAACATATATTCCGTCAGGCTTAATATTCATAACGTCTACCGCTTCGTTAAGCAGTACCGTATTGTGCACAAATTCCATAGTTAAAAATCAATATCTGCCATTATTGCAGATATGTCCTCTGCCTCAAGCTGTTCGTATGCTTTGCTCCACTTATCCTCATCCCATATTTCTATGGTGCTGCCGCTACCGATTATGCATACGTTTTCGGTGATGCCAGCATAGTTGCGAAGCTCTTGAGGAATATTTACACGGCCCTGCGCGTCACAATCGGCACGGCAGGCACGACCGTTAACAATACGGTGAACGCGAAGCTTCTGAGCGGATGAAAGCATTTCAATCTTTTCTTGCAATGCATCCCAATTTTGTGCAGGATACACCGAAAGACAAGGCTGACCGTCAAGAGGCACAGAAACAACAAAGTTTTCGCCAAGTTCTTCGCGAAGCTTTGAAGGGATAAACACGCGGCCTTTTTTGTCAACCGTATGCCTAAAAGTATTCATAAATGACATTTGACCGCCCCCTTTTCGTTAGTTTTGCACCACTTTACACCACAATTCAACACAATTGTGGGATTGCAATGTTATTATAGTATAATCCTATCGAAAATTCAAGGGTTAACATAAAAAAAGTTGTTGAAATATTAACCAAAATTGTACGCATTGCAAAAAGCACAATATATTGTGGTTTGCGCTTATCAGGTCAACAATATGAGTTTTTTCGACGCGAAAATACATAAAAATGCACATAAGAACATATGTTCTTATGTGCATTTTGACCAAAAATTATTATTACACTATATACATTGCCCAACAACCGTTTGATTTTAGTTTACATAACTTTGGTTACGACAACAATCCACCCAATTCGCTTAAAACCGATGCTAAATACACGTATTCAAACACTGCAATGGGCACAGAGAAGAAATCCTCCAACTTAAACTTCATTTTAACCGCTCCGGTGGCTGCACTGAAATTAAAATGCTTTTGCATTTCTTCAATATACGCCTTCACCCTGTTTTTATCACTATTCAAATAGGTTATTCTGCTATACAATCTGCCGCCATCAAAATCACCAAACTCGGTTATTGTTCCTTCGTCATCGGATGTTTTAGTCAATTTAAACGACATCGGGCACGGCTCATCGTTAAAGTAATACCTGATACCTAACAGTGTGCCATTATTTTTATCATAACTTACCTTAACGGATTCGGTTATAATTTTCTCCAAATTTTCGGGACATATTGACTGCCCAAAATACTCGTCTGTAGTTGCGTAGCGCAAATATCGTTCCGCCTCATCGACATCAACTGTAAAAACATCAAGAAAAGATGCTATGCACACCGTTCGCACAAATCGGTTAAAATCACTCATATCCTTTACAGCGCACCTTAATTCCCCATCTTCACGCGGAATATACTCGTGTTGCAAAACAGACAGCAGTTTTAACTGCTCAACATTGTCTTCCCCACCTAACGAACACATTGACTTATATGCATTACCGTTGTCCGACAGGATAATGCGTCCGTCTATTTCAAAGGCAGAAAGCGTTAACGCTTCCTCAGTTCCTCTTAAGAAAATAGGCAGTGTTATATTGAGTCTGTCGGTCAGATGACAAAACTGCATTGAAGTTATAACCTGTTTTCGCAAGGCATCCTCGTCACAAAAAGGCGGAACGGGATAGACCCCAATTTGCATCATACGAAGACGTTGCAAGGGATATGATCTTGGTTCCGCATCCTGAGTGTTATCGTATTCGCTGATTTTATCCTTAACTATTGTGCAGGCGTCCTTAACGAAGCCAACCCTAAATTCATCTGCAAGCTGCGACAAAGTTGACATAAGCATTATATCTGCCGATATACGCCGTTGGTCACGTTTTTGGCAAATTTCGGTTGCATCCTTAATAATCAAATCATAACGATTTCCGTCAGAGGCATCACTTGATTTAATAAGCTTTTCATATTCTGCAAGATATTTTGTGTAGGATTTTACGTTGACGATATTCTGCAACAAGCATAACAGCCGTTCTTTTTCGCAAGGAATATCAATATACCACCTGTTAGGGTGGTATTCATTAAGCATTTCTTTAAGCATAGCCAGACAAAAACACTCTGCCCATCTGTCAGGTCTACCTAACTCTGAACACAACATATTCGCATCTGAAATGAGCATTTCAACATATTTGCTTGTTTCCATATAATCACCTCTTTACGAAATAAAAAGAAAAGCCCCTGCAAAAGCAGAGGCGTACTTTCTTATTCAGCGGGAGCCTGAGGAATCTGAGGCTTAAGAGCTGCACGGGTCTTACGAAGCTCTGCCAAATCGGCGCTAAGCTCTTCATCTGCGCGGCGCATAAGCTCTTCAACGAAGTCTTGTGCTGCCTTACGCATATCACGGCTTTTTGCCTGAGCGTTAGCAATAATCTCGTTAGCGCGCTGTTGTGCAAGCTTGGTAATCTCTTCCTGAGCAACCATAGCCTTTGCACGCTCTTCAGCATCGCGCAAGGTTGCCTCTGCATCGCTCTTTGCCTGCTCACGAATGCTTACGCAATCGGCAACGATACCTCTTGCCTGCTTAACCTCTTGAGGCATATTAAGGCTAAGGTCATCAATAACTGCGCGAACTCTTTCAACGTCAACGATTACTCTGCCGCCGGGCAAACGCATACCTTTGTCGAGCAATTCAGCCAACTTATCAATCAATTCTTCCATATTCATTTTATTTTCATCCTTTCTTACTGAGTCTGTTTATAATATCGCTGTGTACTGCCGGAGGAACAAAAGAACTTATATCACCGCCGCGTGATGCTATCATTTTAACAAGGCTTGAACTTAAGTACAAATTTTCAGCCGAGGTAGTTAAAAAGACGGTTTCTGCATCGGGATATAGTTTTTTATTGGTAAGTGCCATCTGAAATTCATATTCAAAATCAGTAACGGCACGCAAACCCTTAACAATTACTGTTGCGCCAACCGATCGGGTATAATCTGCAAGCAACAAATCGGATGAGTCAACCTGCACGTTAGTAAGCCCTTCTGCTTTTATACACTTTTCAATAAGAGCCTTGCGCTCATCAAGTGAAAAAACAGGGTGCTTGGCATCGTTTGACATAGCAACAACAATAACCTTTGAAAACTGATGTGCTGCACGGGAAATAATATCAAGATGACCCACTGTAATGGGGTCAAAGCTACCCGGACAAACTGCTATAACTTCTTTCATATTATCACTGCTCCATTATTCTGCAGGACGGTAAATGGTAAATGCCAATTTGCCGAAACGGTAAACCTTGTGAGCAATAAAGTTTTCCACCTGTTCGGGCAGTTTTTCTTCAATTGGATGCTCACATATAATTATGGCGTACTCACTTAGCACACGGGTAACCGACTGCAAAGCCGATTCAAGCATACCTGTGCTGTAAGGAGGGTCCATAAACACAATATCAAAACGGTCGGGAGTCATTGACAAATAAGACGTATAATCGGTGCCTATAACCTTTGCCTTGTCGGCAAGCTTGGTTGCAGACAAATTGCTTTTAACAACATCCAAAGACTTTTTGGCATTGTCAATAAACACAGCACTTTCGGCACCTCTGCTAAGCGCCTCAATGCCAAGCTGACCTGAACCTGCAAACAAATCAAGCACTCGTCTGCCCTCAATATCAAACTGAATAGCGCTGAACATAGCCTCTTTTACCCTTTCGGTTGTAGGACGAACGTCGTTTCCCTCAAGGGTTTGCAAACGGCAGCCACGTGCCGTGCCAGTAATAACTCTCATAAAATACCGCCTCTATTTATTATCACACCACACACCGCATATTGTCAACACAAAATTTTAAAAAGTGACAATTTTTTTATTTTACAAAAAATGGGGCTAAAATTTGGTTGTATATTTTCTTGTTGCGGTGGCACAATATTATCAGAACGAACAGACAAGTTTAATGCGTTTGCACCGTTCGTTCTGCGGAGTTAACCAATAGGTTAGCTCCGCTTTTTGCATTATTCAAATTTAAGCTGTTCGCCACGTTCCTCTGCCGATAACAGCTGACCTGCGCCGGGCAAAGTGCGAGGACGATAACGGTGAGGCTTATCAAGTAAGCCTTCCACATATTTTGATGCTTCGCACAGACGTTGACCTCGTTTTTGAGTCATAACCATTACGCCCTGTGTATCCTTTGCGCCCTTTGACATAAGCACTGCCGAGGATAAAAGCAACATTCTGCCGTTAGTGGAACGAAGCAGATACTCCCCTTCTTCGTGGGCATAGGCAAAGGATGTAATCGGGAACTTGTCACAATATGCCTTGATAAGCTTTTTGCGGTTGGTTTTGGTCTGATAGGCAGACATTTCAACCTTACTTACTCTACCGTTTTCAAAGAAGAATAGCATATTACCAGCATAGTCATCGGTAACAACCATATAAACGGGCAGCTCGTCCTTTTCCATTTCAAGCTTGCCTGCAACAAAGTCACCCATTACGCTGACCTTTGTATCGTCAAAATCAAATCCGCGCGCCTTATAAACCTGATGCTTATTGGTAAAGAAAAGCAGGTGTGAACGGTTAGATGCCTCAACCGTAAGCATAACTTCGTCGTTTTCTTTAAGTTTATGCTCGCCGCTCATACGCAAAGACTGAGGTGTAACCTTTTTAAAGTATCCCTCACGGGTAAAGAAGAAGGTAACGGGATAATCGGGAGCTTCTTCAATTTCACTCTCTTCCTCTGCAGTTGGAGCAGAGATAATCTTGGTCTTTCTGTCTTGACCGTACTTTTTAATTATTGCTTCAAGCTCTTTTACAATAATAGTCTTGATTCTGCGACGGCTGTTAAGAATATCCTCTAATTCGGCAATTTCTTCCTCAAGGCTCTTTATGTCTTCAAGGCGCTTAACAATATACTCACGGTTAAGGTGGCGCAACTTAATTTCGGCAACGTATTCAGCCTGAATTTCATCAATACCGAAACCAATCATCAAGTTGGGCACAACTTCTTTTTCTTCTTCGGTTTCTCGAACAATTTTGACCGCCTTATCAATATCAAGAAGTATTGCCTCAAGACCTTTAAGGCGATGAAAAATCTCTTTATCCTTTGCCAAGGTGAAATAAACGCGGCGGCGGACACATTCGGCACGGAATGCAGTCCACTCGCTGAGGATTTCTTTAATGCCCATAACCTTTGGTGAGCCACCGATAAGAATGTTGAAGTTGGCAGAAAAACTGTCTTGCAATGGGGTGAGCTTAAAGAGTTTCTGCATCAGTTTTTCGGGGTCAGTGCCTCGTTTAAGGTCGATGGTGATTTTCAGACCGTTCATATCGGTCTCGTCACGGATATCGTTAATTTCGGTTATCTTTTTAAGCTTGGCAAGGTCAAGAATTTTTTCAATAATTGCCTCTACCGTTGCGGTGGGTGGAATTTCGGTAATATCAATACAGTTTGCCGATTTATCGTAGTTATAAACCGAACGCACCTTAACACTTCCGCGACCTGTGTTATAAATATTTTCTAACTGCTCACGGTCATAAAGCAACTCACCGCCCCCTGAAAAATCAGGAGCAAGAATATAATCGGCAACGTTTATGCTTTCGTCCTTTATATATTCAATGGTTGCCTGACAAACTTCCGCAAGATTAAACGAGCATATTGAACTTGCCATACCAACTGCAATACCTGTGTTGCTGTTAACAAGGATTGAGGGGAAGGTTACAGGGAAAAGAGTAGGCTCTTTCATTGTGGCGTCATAGTTGTCAACCATATCGACGGTATCCTTGTCAATATCTTTAAACAACTCTTCTGCAATGCCTGCAAGCTTGGCTTCGGTATAACGGGCTGCGGCATAAGCCATATCGCGAGAATAGGCTTTACCCATATTACCCTTTGACTCAACGTAAGGGTGAAGCAGCGCCTCGTTACCCTCGGTAAGACGGACCATCGTTTCGTATATAGCCGCATCACCGTGGGGGTTAAGACGCATAGTCTGACCCACAATGTTTGCGGACTTGGTTTTGGCGTTTTTAAGAAGCCCCATCAGATGCATTGTATAAAGCAACTTTCTGTGTGAGGGCTTAAATCCGTCTATTTCAGGCAATGCACGTGACATTATAACGCTCATTGCATAAGGCATATAGTTAGTCTCAAGGGTATCGGTTATCTGTTGTTCAACAACTGCGCCTGCACCCGCTATATATGCATTTGTATTGGCAGGTTTAATCTCTGCCGTTTGTTTTTTGCTTTTTCTTGGAGGCATAAACTAAATCTCCTTATAAATTTATCAGCTTACATCTGCATCGGCAATATAAAGGTGGCCTTTTTCGGTGATGATGTTCTTTCTGCCTTCAATATCGTCACCAAGCAGAATATCAAACATATAGGCAGTAGCCTCTGCCTCGGCGGTGGTTACCTTTATAAGTCGGCGTGTTGCAGGATTCATTGTTGTAAGATTCATCATATCAGGTTGGTTTTCACCAAGACCTTTTGAACGCTGAATGGTGTATTTAGCGTCACCAACCATATTGGTCAGTATATCAGCCTTTTCACGCTCATCATAGGCAAAGTAGGTCTTTTCTTTTGTAGTAATCTCGTAAAGAGGTGTTTCGGCAATGAAAACCTTGCCCTCTGCAATTAGTGTAGGAATAAGGCGGTAAAACATTGTAAGAATAAGGGTTCTTATCTGGAAGCCGTCTTCGTCAGCATCGGTACAGATAATAATTTTGCTCCAACGAAGTTGATCAAGGTTAAAGGTGGACAGGTCTTTGTTAGCCTTGCTTGTAACCTCAACACCGCAACCCAACACCTTAATAAGATTGGTAATAATCTCGCTTTTGAATATTCTTAAATAATCCGCCTTTAAGCAGTTAAGAATTTTACCTCTTACAGGAATAACAGCCTGAAATTCTGCCGAGCGCGCCATTTTAACCGAGCCCAAAGCCGAGTCACCCTCAACTATAAACAACTCTCTTACAGAGGTGTCGCGGCTGCGGCAATCAACAAACTTGTCAATTCGACTGAGCATATCGTTCTTAGTTTGCAGGGTGTTTTTAATGTTAAGGCGCTCTTTTTCGGAACGTTCACGGGAGCGCTTATTTATAAGCACCTGCTCTGCAATCTTCTCTGCCTCTGCCTTGTTTTCGATGAAATAAATTTCAAGGTTGTGGCGAAGCATCTCGGTCATTGCTTCCTGTATGAACTTGTTGGTTATAGCCTTTTTGGTCTGATTTTCGTAAGACGTTTCGGTAGAGAAGGAAGAAATTACAACAACCAGACATTCCTCAATATCTGCAAAAGAAATTTTGCTTTCATTCTTTGTATATTTATTGTTTTGCTTTAAGTAGGCATCTATCTGATTCAAAAAGGCGCTTCTTACTGCCTTTTCAGGTGAGCCGCCATGCTCAAGAAAACTGGAATTGTGATAATACTCCTTAAGCTGCACCTTGTTGGAGAAGCAGCACACTGCATCCATTTTAACCTTGTAGTCAGGTTGGTCGGCACGATCGCGTCCCATACGCTCTGCAGACCAATTTTGCACAGAGGTGAGCGCGTTATCCCCTACTTTTTCTCTGATATAATCATTTATACCGTTTTCGTAGTGATATTCGGTGGTGTTAAAGCTGTGACCCACCTGCTCGCGCACAATAAAGGTAACGCCTGAGTTAACCACCGACTGACGGTGAACAACATCGTGGAAATATGAAATAGGAATATTTATGTCGGTAAAAACCTTAATATCAGGGCGCCATTTAATTTTGGAGCCGGTCTGTCTGCCTGTGTAGGCTTCTTTTTGCATATCGCCAACAAGATAGCCCTTTTCAAAATGCAGGTTGTATTTGAAGCCGTCGCGCTTAATTTCTACGTCCATATACTCGGATGCAAACTGTGTAGCGCAAAGACCAAGTCCGTTAAGACCCAGTGAGTATTCATAGTTGCCGCTTGTGTTGTTATTATTATATTTGCCGCCTGCGTACATTTCGCAAAAAAGCAATTCCCAGTTATATTTATTCTGCTTGGGATTGAAATCAACAGGTATACCACGACCGAAATCTTCAATTTCAATAGACATATCGGAATAACGTGTTATAATAATCTTACTGCCGTAGCCTTCACGGGCTTCGTCAATAGAGTTAGATATAATTTCAAACACCGAATGCTCGCATCCGTCAATGTCGTTTGAGCCGAAGATAACGGCAGGACGCTTGCGAACTCGGTCAGGTCCCTCTAATACTTCTATACTTTCGTTACCGTATTCTGTCACTTTTTTAGCCATAACTGACCTCTCTTTGAAATAATTGGTATATACATACAGTCTATTTTACACCATATATAGCGTATCTGTCAAGTGATGACAACTTTTTATGCGATTTTTTGATGTTTTTGGAAGCAAATACACAATTAACCTTTTTAATATATCCTTTTACGTGGAACAATAATTATGCAAAAAACAAAAAGGGGAAGAAAAATGAAAAGATTTCTTATTTCAATATTACTGCTTGGATTATTGTGCGGTTGCAACTCTACTCCCAAAAACCTAAACGACGGAGCCAGTGTTGAACAGGTGGATAACAACAATATTTCAACTGAGGATGAAAGCAAGGTGTCCTCTGCTCCCTCAAGCGAGGCTTCAACCCCGCAGTCAAGTGTTAATGTAAGCAGCGCCATATCAAGCACACAGCCAACCAACCAAGCAACTTGGAGCAACTTGTCATCTAAAAAATTGGGTTGGGGGCAAGGCTATGCCGTTAATGATAAAAATCAACCTACAGGGTGTATTCAGTATCAGCAGAAGTATGGGCATCTTGGCGGTGTGTTTATAGGCAGTGATGAAAAGAATATCTGTCTCACCTTTGACGAGGGGTATGAAAACGGATACACGGCGCAAATTCTTGACGTATTAAAGGAAAAGGGCGTTAAGTCAGTTTTCTTTATCACATACGACTATGCCAAGCGCAACGCAGATTTGGTGAAGCGGATGATTAACGAGGGTCACGTTGTAGGTAACCACACCTATAACCATCCATCTTTACCCACTGTATCTGACGAGCGTGTTATAAGTGAAATCAAGCGGTTGCACGATTATATTAAAGAGCAGTTTGGATATGAAATGACACTATTTCGCGCGCCTATGGGTGAGTTTTCAGAGAAAACCTTGGCAATCACTCAAAGTCTTGGGTACAAATCTATCTTTTGGAGTTTCGCTTACAAGGATTACGACACCAACGCACAACCCGAAAAGCAGGCGGCATTTGAGCGCATAACAAAAGCCGCTCACAACGGCGGCATATTCCTTTTACACGCCGTAAGTAAAACTAACACCGAAATATTGGGAGACGTTATTGATAATTTTAAAGGACAAGGATATACACTTGAAATAAAAGGGCTTTAAGCAAGCAAAAAGCCAACCTTGAGGCACACTCTGTAAGGAAGTGTGCCTCAGTTATATTCGCCTAACAGCGAGTGATATTGCTTCGCAGTGATATTAGCTGATGCTAGTGTTATTGTCCTTTGGACAGTTTATATGGCGAATGTAATATCACAAAAACCAAAAGTTTTTATAACACTTTTGACGTTTGGCAAAAATACCACTGCAAACGATAGTTTGCAATATCACTATGACACTTTCACCAACCGAAAGTGTCACTTTTCTATACAAAAAGGAGACTCTTCTTTACGAAGTGTCTCCCTTTCGGTTGGCTTTTGAATTTACGATACCTTCTTTTGCAGGCGGAGTTTGTCGGCAATCATTGCAACGAACTCGCTATTGGTGGGCTTGCCTCTTTCGTTATGTATGGTGTAGCCGAAATAGGAGTTGAGCACGTCAATATCTCCCCTATCCCACGCTACCTCAATGGCGTGGCGGATGGCACGCTCTACTCTTGAGGAGGTTGTAGAGAATATTTTTGCAACGGTGGGATAAAGCTGTTTGGTTATGGAATTGATGATTTCGGGCTGCTCTACCGACAGAATAATAGATTCACGCAAATAGTGATAACCTTTGATATGGGCAGGCACACCAATTTGATGCATAATTTCGGTAATCTGTAATTCAAGCTCACTGCGCTCATCCTGCAATGGATTGGCAACCTCGCTTGACCAACCCACAAGACTGCGGATGCAATCTGCCAAGCCGTCAACGTTAAAGGGCTTAAGCAGATAATATGCCGCGCCGTGAGATAGTGCCGCGTGCTCAAACCTTGGGTCGTCATAGCCTGACATTACGATAACGTCGGGTTTACGTTCAAGATTCAATCCGTCAATGCGATCAAGGACGCCCACCGCATCAAGCACCGGCATAAACATATCCATAAGCACTGCATCGGGTTTATTTGCTCCAATACCGTCAAGGACTGATTGCCCGTCCTTTGCGGTGAACACTACATCCATTCCGTCTTCACGTAGCACGTCGGCGCAAGCCTTTGCCAACTCGGTTTTGTCGTCTGCGATAATTACTTTTAACTGTTTTTCCATTATGATTGCCTCCGTTAATTTATTTAGTGCAACCATAAATTACCATATTCTTCCATTTTTGTCAATAGTTTTCCTTAAAATAAATGTAAAATTTTTACATTTTCTTTGCAGAGCAAAAGATTACGACAGCATATGACAAAAACCGCCTTAAGAGGCACACGACCTAAGGATGTGTGCCTCAGTTATATTCGCCTGACGGCGAGTTGTATTGCTTTGCAGTTATATTTGGATTTCATCCAAGTTATATTCGCTTCGCGAGTTATGGCGAATATAATACAACTAAAACCATAGGTTTTCATATCACTTTGCCTTAAGGCAAAATATCACTGTGAGACCTATCTCACAATAAAACTCATTATGTTTATTCTTGTAGGTTGTTTTTTAAGTATGCAATAAACTATGACACTTTCAAACCGAAAGTGTTAATTTTATTGTAAAAAAGAAATAGGGAGAAACTTCTTTACGAAGCATCTCCCTTAAAAGCGGTTTTTTCTTATATTTCTCTTATTAGAAGCATTGTCCAAGGTGACAAGGTGAAATTCAAATCATCGGTGGTTTTTACCAATTCGCCGTCGTGAGTTTCATCAACAAGACAAACCTCGTACTGCCCTGTCTTGCCAAATTCAAGCTTTATATCCTTGCTTTCGGCGTTATCGTCATCGGTGTAGTAGGTAAGCATTGTTAGAGTTTTGCCATTCTCATCCACACCGCAAAGTGCATATATGTTTTCGGGTAATGAATCGCAAGGAATCTCCCACTTCATATCATAAAACATTCCGTACCAATATAGCGGATAATAGCCTTTCAAGGTTTTTAACGTGTAAAAGTCAAACGCTCCATTGAATCCGCTTGGGCGTGTGTCATAATACATCAGCATATCAATAGATGAAGCTTGTGCCTTACAAATTACAGAGGCAACAAAAGAGGCGCCCTTAATACCGCGCATAACCTCTAAAGAATAAATGTACCGATTTACTCCCTGTTCATCAATACCCCAGCCCTTAATGTAGTTCCACTCGTTAAGGATGCTCTCTGCATCGCCGTAGCCATACTTATCAAGCAATTCTCTTACTTTATTGGCTCTTAACTCAACCCTTTCGGGTGTGACGGCATAAATATGCCAAGAGAAAAAGTCAAGAGGTACCTTTCGCTTTTGCATCTCACAAAGGAAATCCTCTGCCCATTCTGTATTACCTGCGATTGCAGGGCCGCCTATTTTAAGGTGTGGGAAGCAAGATTTAAGATGTTTTGCGGCAATTTCGTAAAAATCAAAGAACTGGGCTTTGGTGCCGCCCCAAGTACGCTTGTTAGGACTGTCGTCGCCGTCAAGGTCAGGCTCATTCCAAATTTCCCAATAGGGCATATCGTGATAAAAGCCGTCTGCCCATCCTTCAGTATAATGGCGGATAATATGTTCACATATTACTGCCCACTTTTGAAAATCTTTAGGAGGTAAGGTATTGTGTTTTACAATTTGATGCTCAATGGTTTGGCCAAGTCTGAAAAAGGTTTTGGTACCTGCAGCAAGACCCTTAAGAATCTCTTCATCGGTACAAGCAAAATCATAAGATGCGGGATCGGTGGGATCGGCATAAAAATTGGGGAAAATGCAGGATATATCGTGGCTGTAAGGACCGCCATAGCAGTTGTTTACCGCAGAATCGTGGTTACGAGTATAAGGAATGCGAGCGGCTTTATAATCATCAAAATTGCTTCTTGCTTGGTCGGTGGCGTGGCGTTTACATATAGGGCCGCCGTTGGTGGCGTTAAGCAACTTAAACTTGCCACCGTGTTTTGTTAAATCAAACTTTAAAACATCCACAAAAAACACATCCTTTACAGAATTTGCTTTCATTATACAATTCTGTAAAGGATTGTCAATACCTTTTTAGTTATTTCTTTTACGAAACAACGTAGGAGTTAATCCCGTTGCCCTTTTAAACACACGGTTAAAATAGGTAACGTTATTATACCCTGTTCGAAAAGCTATTTCGGTCACTGTAAAATTTGAATTATCAAGCAGATCTTGCGCCTTTTTCAATCGCGCTTTATTTATATATTCTTTAAAGCTTTGCCCCATTTCCTTCTTAAACAATCTGCCTAAATACTTTTCGTTATAATGAAAAAGCAGTGCGACCTGAGATAATTCCACATTATATTCAAGATTATCGTCGACATATTTTTTTACGTTTTCAATAAGCAGATTTTTGCTTTGTTGGACTTTAGGCGTTTTTGATAAAATCACCCTTACGTATCCTTCAATAAGCATTGCTACCTTTTGGCAATTGCCTTCTGAAAAGTTATGCTCCATTGTGCCGTAAAGATTAAGATTGTTTTTAAGTCTTCTGTCTATTCTGTGATGATTTTGAGGCAAAATATTCCCTATAAATATAATGCAAATCACTTCGCCGTCGTCATCAACTACAGGATGAGTATATTCAAAAACCCCGTTAATACATTGACCGAAAAATGCTTTTTTGGTATCAAGAGCTTTGCTTATAGCCAAATTTCTACATTTGAAGCAACGGTCAAACTGCTTGGGAAAACTTTTGAAATAATTGCAGACCTCACCTGTATGAATGGTGCTGTTTCTGGGCAAGTCAAGCAAGGGACTGCCGTAACATCCAAAAAACAACACACCTATATGCAAATTTGTTCCATATTCAAGATAGGTTATTAAATCATACAAACTACCCAACTGCATTTTAGCACTTCCAAACATATTTTTTGTTTATTTTAGCATATTTGTATCTTTTGTTCAATGTTAACGTTACATTTTTTTAGGATTTATTGCCTTTGCTGTGATAATATAAGCAAAAAGGAGGTTATCTTATGAAAAAATATGACCTTATAGTCGTAGGCGGCGGATTTGCAGGAGTGACTGCCGCATTAGAGGCTGCACGCCACGGTGTTGACGTTTTGCTTGTTGAAAAATACAACTGTCTTGGCGGTGCCACTGCAAACTGTCTTATATCACCATTTATGCCCTATTGGTCAAACGATCCCGAAACCGATGAAAAAATGTATCTTACAGGCGATATGTTTATGAATATCGTTGAAGAAATGATTAAAATCGGCGGTATGAATGATAAAGGCTTATATTTTGATGAAGAAATATTAAAATTAGTGCTTAACAGAATGTGTGCAGAGTATGGCGTTGAGTTGCTTTACAACACTGTTGTTACCGATGCAAAGGTTGAAAACGGTAAAATCATTTCTTTAAAAGCACTTGGCAAATCGCAAACGTTAGAACTGATTGCCGATAATTATATTGATGCAACCGGCGACGGTGAGCTTGCCTATCTTGCGGGATGCGAATATATGCTTGGCAGAGAAAAGGATAATCTTTGCCAGCCTATGACACTTTGTTTCAGAATGAGTGGTGTTGACAAGGAGAAATACCTCAAAAACCACGCAAAAATGAGCGAGGTTTATAGAGAATTTAAGGCAAAAGGTCTTATCAAAAATCCCCGCGAGGATATATTGACCTTTGGCAACTTTAACGATGGCGTTATTCACTTTAATACCACTCGTATTGTTAAAATGAACCCCACCGACCCATTTCAAGTAACCAAAGCAGAGATTGAGGCAAGAGAACAGGTTTTTGAGATGCTCGATTTTCTTAAAAACAACATTGAAGGCTTTGAAAATGCACGAATTCAGTCAACCGCTTTGCAGATTGGCATAAGAGAAAGCCGTAAAATTGTGGGCGAACATATTCTTAATGTTGACGAGTTAAAATCCCTTGCACGCTTTGATGATGCCGTTGCCGTTGCCAATTATGACATTGACATTCATAATCCCGAGGGGGCAGGCACAAGTCACTATTACTTCGGCAAGGGCGAATGGTACGAAATCCCCTACCGCTCACTGATTCCAAAGGGCAAGGATAATCTGCTTATTGCAGGCAGATGCATATCCTCCACCCACGAGGCGCAGGCTTCATACCGCATTATGCCCTATTGCGCTCAGTTGGGTCAGGCAGCAGGCGCCGCTATGAGCCTTGCCAAAAGTCAGGGTGTGAACCCAAGAGATATTGACGTTAAGGCTTTGCAGGAAATTTTAAAAAGCGAAGGTTTTTATATTAACAGATAAAGTAAAAAGCACCGATTAAATCGGTGCTTTTTGATTGTTACACTCCGCTTAAAATATTCATATTACGGATGCCATTATTGCTTATCATATCATTGACGGCATAGGCTTGAGATTCCATTTCGGACGTAGGCAGTTTAGTTATTCCCTGAGCGTTAATTTCATCTGCTATAAATCGGCATATGCCCTCTATCGTTTCTTGCTTTTGCTTGGGATTTGAGTTATCGGTTGAAATAAGCACTTCAAGAGATTTTGCCAAGTCGCAATATTGAGGCGAGATTTCTCTGAGTGCTCTGAAACTCCATTTGTAATAAGGCATATACTTTTTGTTAAGTAAAAAAGCCACGTTTATTGCGCTTTTAGCAAACTCAAAAAGGGCAAGTTGAGCCGATGCCGTTTCACCACGCAAAACACACCGATTGTAATTATACTGCCCCGACTGACCCATAATAAGCAAATTGCCTGCCAACCTTTTAAGGCGGATGTCTTCGGGGAAATAGCCGATTGCCTCTCGAATTTGAGAAAATTCGCCGTAGTTATCGCAAAAAACGGCGCCGTTTATTGCCTCTAAAAGAGCATATTCGGGGATAGACAACCACTGACCGATTGTAAGTTCACCCTTGGGACTGCCTGTTTTTGCCTCAAAAAACTCACTCATTCGGATTACGCCGTGACGGTTACCGCCAACTGCACTTACAGGGCTTCGCTTAAAACCCATAAATTCCTTTGGCAGTTTAGCATACATACGCTCAAGCTCAAATGCACTTTTGCGGTCAAGAACGTCCTCATCGGGAATGAATATGCAAAAGCCCGGCTCAAAATCGTGGTCGTGTGATAATTCATCATCATAACCGAAGCATTCCGACCCGCTACCCGCCATACCTACGGCAACAAAAGGAAGAATGTGGGAGAAGTCTTTTTGAAGCATAGGTAAGCCGTGCTGAAGATAAAATTGATAAGACAATTCAAGACCCTTCATAAATCCTCCTTGAACGTTGGGCTAATTCCTCGGAATAACCGAATCTGCCGTAATATAAAAAAGT
>JAFQWE010000038.1 GCA_017407645.1 Clostridia bacterium
CGAAAAATATCCTTGTGTAAAAATTGACAAATACGTAATTATGCCGAATCATATGCATCTTATTTTGCGAATTGATAACGACGGGAGGGGGAACCCCTCCCCTACGGTATCCAATGTGGTTGGGTGGTTAAAATACAGTATTACAAAACAAATCAACAGAAACCACGACACCGCAGGAAATATAATCTTTCAACGTTCATTTCACGACCACGTTATACGGGATTACGACGACTACCTGAAAATATGGCAATACATTGACACAAACCCTGCAAAATGGCAGGATGATTGCTTTTATACAGAATAAAAAAGGACTTGGAAAAATCCAAGTCCTTTTAACATATAAAAATCAATTTGCCAATTCGTTTTCGACTTCAATCTGGGCGTCGAAAAAGCCCTTCCAGGTAGCAACACATTCAGGAACCGACTGCTTGCCAAAACGCAGGGCGCTCCAAAAATCCCACTGGGCATCCCACAAGGAGCCCACGCCGTACATATTATCGTTAACACCTTTGCTGCGGGTGTCTGCAACCATCTGCAAGCCGCCCTCGTCATCCTTAAACATATTGGCGATTATATCTTCTTCCACGGTTAAGATGCCGTCGTTCATAGCCGCCTCGTATGCAATAACAAGGTTAACTGCTCCCTGCGGATTTTCAGAGCTTGACGTTACCATCCAAGCGTTGCAGGAGCCGGGCATCAGTCCGTTTGTGTTGTCCTTGCCTTTGGGGAATGGGATAAGACTGTACTTAAAGGTGCACTGATTCAAAAGTGCGGGGATATTGCCGTCAGCAATGGCAATGATGCCGATTTTACCTTGAGAAAATGTTTCCTTATTGGTGATATAACCGTCCTGATAACCCTTTCGCACTCTTTCAAGGGGGTCAATAACCTCTAACTTTTCGATGTTGTTGGTGATTTTTCCCGTCTCGTTATCAAGGCCCACAAGCTGTTGACCGTTGGCACGGATAAACACGCCGTTATCCCAACAGTAGTAGCCATAAATTTCTCGCACACCTGCATCGTTAAGGCCTGCGGCGGTAATCAGCTCGGTGCAGCACTTGTCAAGGGTGTCAAAAGTCCACAAGCCCTCTTTATAATAACTTGAGGGGGATTTTACGTTGTATTTTTTAAACAAATCTTCGTTAACAACGTTCCAAAAACAGCTTGAGCCCAAAAGTCCGATGCTGTAAGGCTCGCCCTTAAAGGTAAAGTTGGCATCGGCAGTGTCAATTCCTTCAGTAAGAACGGGGTGGTCAAGACCAACAACGCCCCTCTCCACCAGCTCATTGCGGCTGAAAACCATACCGCGATTGGCAATTTTCGGCCAAAGCTTAGCAAAGCCGTAAATCAGGTCGGGAGCATCCTCTGCGGCAAAGTCGGTGATAAACTTTGCCTCCCACTTTTCCCACTCAATGCGGCTAAGCTCAAGCTCACCGCCGTAAAACTCGCGAAAAAGGGTCTGAAACTCCTTGTGATTAAAGCCTGTCAGAGAGTTGCCCCCTGCAGTATCGCTGTCACCGAAAACATAGCTTGAAACGGTGCCGGAGTTGGTCAGGGCTTCCATAACCTCGGCAGAAACGTCGGTTGCGCCATTGGGAATATAGTTATCATATTTTCCACTGCTTGTGCTAGTCTTGTCAGAGGATTTGCATCCCACCGCAAAAAATGAAAACAAAAGCACAAGAACTAATAAAATTGATAATTTTCTCAAAAAAACACCAGCCTTTATATTTACTAACTAAAGTATAAAATATAAAGACCGGTATGTAAATGTAATATTCAGTTATTTTTTTAATTTTTTTGGCTTTTATTGCTTTTTAAACCCTTTACAAGAAGAATTGCATAGTGGATAACAAGACCAACGGCAATGGCAACCACAAGGTCAAAAATTACAGTCAGCACAAGGGTAAGCAGTAAAATTGCAAAATCGGTTTTTGGTGCTTCTTTTGCAGTTTTCACAACGGTACGCCAGCCGCACATATTATAGGAAACCATAAACAGCACCGCGGCAATGGTGGGCATGGGAATCATAGCGGCATAGGGCATCAGCACCACAAGAATAATCAGCAAAACGACTGCATGCACCATACCTGCAATGGGGGATTTGCCGCCGCTTTTAATATTGGCGGCAGTACGGGCAATGGCACCCGTTGCAGGGATGCCGCCAAAAAGCGCCGAGCCGATGTTACCGACACCCTGAGCGACAAGCTCTGTATTTGAGCGGTGCTTGTCGTTAAGCATACTGTCTGCCACCACGCAGGAAAGAAGGGATTCAATAGCCGCAAGAATGGCAATCGAAAGGGCGTCAGGCAAAAGGGAAAGCAAAGTTTTAATTTCAAACTGAGGAATATGCAAGGTAGGCAAAGCATTGCTTACTGTGTAAAGGTCACCGATGGTGTTGACGGGCAGCTTTGCAAAAAGCACAAGGCACACGCTTACGACAATGGCAATCAGTGAGGGAGGTACGGTTTTGTTGATTTTGGGCCAAAGGATAAGCACTGCCAGACTAATCAGACCAACAAGCACAGCCCAAAGATTAAAACTGCCTATACCCTCTGCAAAAGCCATAATTTTTTCGGGAGTTTCAATGGGAGACATACCTTTGGGATAAGAAACACCGCAAAAATCCTTCATTTGACCGATAACGATTGTAAGAGCAATACCTGCGGTAAAGCCTGTGGTAATGGTATAGGGAATGTATTTAATAAGACTGCCCAGTCTGCAAAGGCCCATAACAATCAGAATGATACCTGCCATAACGGTTGCAAGCATAAGTCCCGACATACCCTTTACGGCAACGATGCCTGCAACGGTGGTGGCAAAGGCGGCAGTGGGGCCTGCAATCTGCACAGGGCTGCCGCTAAGGGCAGAAATGATAAAGCCTGCGATTATAGCGGTGTAAAGTCCTTCCTCAGGGCCAACGCCCGACGCAAGCGCCAAAGCAATGGACAAAGGCAACGCAACAATGGCAACTATGATACCTGCAATAACGTCCTTGGCAAAATCCTTGCCCTTGTAACCTTTAAGAGAGGTAAAGAGCATAGGCTTGATTTTCTCCATAAAATCACCTCATTTTTTAACTAAATAATATTAGCACACCCCCTTATTCAAAGCAATTGGCAAAAAGACAGGGATTTTATAACAAAATTCGCCATAAAATGTATAAATTCATATAAAACCTTGAAAAAAGAGGTGAAAAATGGTAAAATGAAGCAAAGGAATGATGATTTGTGGCAGAATATTGGGACGTATATAACGAACAAAGGCTACCGATGGGCAAGCTTCATAAACGGGGAAATCCGTTAAAGAATGGCGAGTACCATCTGGTAGTGGATATAGTGGTAATCAACACCGACGGCAGATTGCTTATTGACCGCCGTTCACCGAAAAAGCGTAATTGCCCAAATTATTGGGAGTTTACAAGCGGCTCTGTTCTTGCAGGTGAAGAAAGCAGGCAGGGTGCCATCCGCGAGCTTAGTGAGGAGCTTGGAATTAAAGCGGATGCAGATCGGCTTATTATGTTGGGCAAGACTCAGCTTGACCACCGCTTTGTCGATACCTATATGCTTATAACTACCGTTGACGTGGAAAATTTGCATTTGCAGGAGGGCGAGGTGGCAGAGGCAAGGCTTGTCTCTTTACAGCAGCTTGACGAAATCTGTCGCACAGGCAAAACCTGGTGCCGCACAACCCTTAATAACTATCGCGGCATAATTGAGGACGTAATCGCAAGAATAAAAAGGAATAAAAAAGGTTAAAAATAAAACTTCCACCATATTGTGGAAGTTTTGTCTTTTATATCGTAATTTATCGTAAGGATGGGCAACTTAACTTGCCCGAAAGGGCAAACTTAGTTGGCGACTTTGTAGCCTTTTGAACGCGAGTGAAGTTTCAAATATGATTTGAAGTGAAGTTGTGATAAAACACAGTGAAGTTTTTAAAACAAAAGTGAAGTAAAGTTTGCCGAACTACTTGCAAAGCAAACTTCACTACATAGTAACTTCACTGCCAAGGGCAACTTCACTTGCCCAAAAGGGCAAACTTAGTTGGCGACTTCGTCGCCCTTTGAACGCGAGTGAAGTTTCAAATGGGATTTGAAGTGAAGTTGTGATAAAACACAGTGAAGTTTTTTAAACAAAAGTGAAGTAAAGTTTGCCGAACTACTTGCGAAGCAAACTTCACTACGCAGTAACTTCACTGCCAAGGGCAACATCACTTGCCCGAAAGGGCAAACTTAGTTGGCGACTTCGTCGCCCGAAGGGCAAACTTAGTTGGCGACTTCGTCGCCACAGAATAGCCGAGCAAACAATGAGGAAGGTTAAAATTGAGGAGAAAATAAAAACAACGGCAATTGCGGTGTTACCGCTGAAAAAAACATAAGGAAATGGTTTTGCTCGGCTACCCTGTAAATATAAAATACATAATAAATTTAAATTCAGTGTTAATTAAATATGAAATTTTTATTATGATTAGCCTGTGTTTTTGTTTAATTCTATTTTAATAAAAGCTGCAAATAATTTTCAATGTCAAAATCCACAGTTTTTTCATCCTTTTTAAGATAAAGGGGATGATGCGGATGGCCTGCTTTTGATATTTTACCTGCGCAAAGCCAACGGGCAGACCGCTTTTTGCCTGCCTCAATCATATCTCGCACACAGTCGGCAAGGTATGGGCGCTTGGTGATAATTGTGCCCCACGCCGCCCACACAGACGGGGTGTTGCCCTCGGAATAGAGGTCAAGAATGTAGTTAAAGGCAAGCATATTCTGTCGGTGCAACTCTGCATTAAGTGTGCCGTCCATATCGTCGGGGTTGGTGGCTCGCTGTGCGTAAACGTTAAACATAATCCAACTGTCATAGCCGTTGGCAACCGCAATTCGCGCCACCGATTTAAGAGTGTTGTCCAAATCGTCGGGTGCCGCAGTGGATGGGTTTATGCCAACACAAATAAGGGGATTTTTACCCCTTGTGCCAAGTATGTATCGGTATTCGCCGTAGCAGTTGGGCACGTATAGCCATTTAGAGTGGTCGTAGCTTTGCAGTTCGGTTATATCCGACTGCCTTAACGCCTCGTCAAAGCCCACAATAGTCAAACCGCTTGTATCACTTTTTGGAATATGCATAATATACTTCCTTACGGGAGGGGAAACCCCTCCCCTACAAAATAATTTACAAAAAAGGAGTGCCGTTGGCACTCCTTTCATCATTTAACTTAAGCCTTGCCGATTGAACCAAAAAGTTCCATCTTTTCTTTAACAGTCTCTTTAATTGCATCGAAGCCGGGAGCAAGCAGCTTTCTGGGGTCGAAGCCCTTGCCTGACTGATCCTTGCCCTCTTCGATATACTTACGGGTAGCAGCAGCAAATGCAAGCTGGCACTCGGTATTAACGTTAATCTTAGAAACGCCAAGAGAGATAGCCTTTTTAATCATATCTGCGGGGATACCTGTGCCGCCGTGAAGAACGAGGGGCATATCACCGGTGAGCTGCTGAATAGCATCAAGGGTATCGAATGAGAGGCCTGCCCAATTTTCAGGGTACTTGCCGTGGATGTTGCCGATACCTGCTGCAAGCATTGTAACGCCAAGGTCAGCAATCATCTTGCACTCTTCGGGGTCTGCAACCTCGCCTGAGCCAACAACGCCGTCTTCCTCGCCGCCGATAGCGCCAACCTCTGCCTCAAGAGAGAGACCGAGCTTGCCGGTAAGCTCTACAAGTTCGCGAGTCTTTGCAATATTTTCTTCGATGGGGTAGTGTGAGCCATCGAACATAACAGAAGAAAAGCCTGCCTCGATGCACTTTTTAGCACCCTCGTAGCTGCCGTGGTCAAGGTGAAGAGCAACGGGAACAGTGATGCCAAGCTCGTTAATCATACCGTTAACCATACCAACAACGGTAGTGTAACCGCACATATATTTGCCTGCGCCCTCTGAAACACCGAGGATAACAGGGCTTTGAAGCTCTTGAGCGGTGAGCAGGATAGCCTTGGTCCATTCAAGGTTGTTGATGTTGAACTGGCCAACTGCATAGTGGCCTGCCTTTGCTTTGGTAAGCATTTCTTTTGCTGAAACTAACATAAACATACTCCTTTAGCAATATAAGTTGCCCGATTTTTACGGGCTTTATTAACGGGATTAGTATACTACATATTGATGCAAAAATCAATAGCAAATCAATAAAATGTGGCTACTTGTTGCTCGGGTGGTTGAGCAAATTCTAATTTTTCAATATGAAGCACGGGACCTTTGCCACGGTAGGCTTTGTTGTGCTCAAAAGCAACCTGTGCGGTGACGGTAGCCCAGTCCCTTGATTTAAGGCTGTTCGCGTGGCTCCAAGTGGCAACCACACCGCCGTACTGAATGTCGTCGGCGCAACAGGTCATAATATGCCTGCCGATAACGAAGGTGTCCTTAGGCAGCTTGCCGTCGCAGGCAATGATGCCCTTAAACTGCACCGTTTTGCCCACGTATTTTTTAGGCTCCTCCATAAAATCGCGGTAAAAGAGGGCGTAGTCACTGTCGGCAATTTCAATAACGGGCGCGTTAACATCAAAGGGCAGTGGGTCCTCAATATCGTCGTATTCGGTGGTGCCGTCAAGGTAGTCGTAGGCAATATCCGCCCTGCGACTGACACCGCGCACAATTTTGTGAAGCGCCATTTTGTCAACACCCTTGGGGCAACGGTTGAAAATAACCAAATCGCAAGACTGCATCTTGTCCACCACAAGTGAGCGCATATTGGCGTTGTAATTGACGAAACTGTTTGCATCGGCAAAGCACATCTCTTGAGCCACCTGCCAGTTGTTAGGCAGTGCGGAAAAGAGGCTGTTTAACTGCCACATACCGTTGTACTCAACGATAACACGCTCGCTGTTGTCCCGCTTTTGCAGTGCGCTCAAGCGGTCGGGAGTGAGCCACTGCTCCTCCTCAACAATGTGCAGATGAACGTTTTTACCGCTGAAAAGGGTGGGGTCGTACTCCTCCACACCCTCCTCACAAAGAATGAGGGTGGTGTGCTCCCCTTTGTTAAAGCGTTTGTCCTGCAAGGTTTCTTGAATAAATTTTGTTTTGCCTGCCTCTAAAAAGCCGGTGAACAAATATACGGGAATTTCCATAAAATCAAACTCCAAACAAAGCCTTTAATTTATCTTCATTTATGCCTGAGCCGATAACACAAAGTCTGCCGATAACGGCGGCACAGCCTATGCGGACGTCGGGCTCACCGGGAACGTAGTCAAAGTGAATCCAGTTGCCGTCTTTACCTGCAACGATGCCCTTTGCGCGCAGAATTATGCCGTACTCCTCGTCAGAGAGGGCGTTAAGTGCATCGGTGATAAATTCAGGTGTAAACTTGGTTGCCGTTTCAACACCCCAACTTGCAAACACCTCGTCGGCGTGGTGGTCGTGGTGATGATGGTCGTGGCAACCGCAATCGCAATGCTCGTCGTGGTGGTGATGCTCGTGATCGTGGCAATCGCAGTGTTCATCGTGATGATGATGCTCGTGGTCGTGGCAGTCGCAGTGTTCATGGTGGTGATGATGGTGGTGATGTGCCTCCTCCTCAAGATGATGAAGCTCATCCTCAAGGGTGTGCTTATCTTCCATAGCGGCAAGGATAACGTCGCCACCCAACTGACTCCAAGGAGTAGTGACGATAGTAGCATCGGTGTTATGCTGACGAAGAAGTTCAACTGCGGCGGCAAGCTTTGCCTCGTCCATACCGTCGGTGTGGCTGAGGATGATGGTGCCTGCATGCTCCACCTGATTGTTAAAGAATTCGCCGAAATTTTTCATATACATACGGCATTTGGTGGCGTCAACAACGGTGGTGAAAGAATTTAAAGCGGCATCTTCTCGGTCAAGACCACTGACTGCGCGGATAACGTCACTCAGCTTGCCAACGCCTGACGGCTCAATAATAACTCTGTCGGGGGCATATTCGTCAAGCACCTTGCCAAGAGCCTCGGCAAAGTCACCCACAAGTGAGCAACAGATACAGCCTGAATTCATTTCGGTAACTTCGATGCCTGCATCCTGCATAAAACCGCCGTCAATACCGATTTCGCCAAACTCGTTTTCAATAAGCACCAATTTTTCGCCTGCATAGGCTTCTTTAATCAGCTTTTTGATAAGGGTGGTTTTTCCTGCACCCAAAAAGCCTGAAAAAATATCTATTTTAGTCATCATTTTCACCCTTCTTTTCAATTATGGCGATTGCCAAATCGTCAAGCTGCTTTGCATCAACGGGGGCAGGTGCGCCACTCATAAGCTCGCTTGAGTTAGCAACCTTGGGGAATGCGATAACGTCGCGGATAGAGTCAAGACCAAGCATAAGCATAACCAAGCGGTCAAGACCGTATGCCATACCGCCGTGAGGGGGTGCGCCGTAACGGAATGCATCGGTAAGGAAGCCGAAACGCTCGGCAATTTCATCCTCGGTGAAGCCAAGAGCCTTAAACATACGCTCCTGCACCTGTGGGTCGTTGATACGGATTGAGCCGCCGCCAACCTCACAACCGTTAAGGACCATATCGTAAGCCTTTGCGGTCACAGAGGCAGGGTCGCTTTCAAGCATATCCAAACACTCGTCTTTAGGAGCGGTAAAGGGGTGATGCTTTGCAACAAAGCGGTCTTCCTCTTCACTGTACTCAAACTGTGGGAAGTCGGTAACCCAAAGGAAGTTGAATTTAGATTTGTCAATAAGCTCAAGACGCTCTGCAACCTCGCAACGAAGCGCGCCCAAAGAGTTGAAAACAACGTCGTTTTTGCCGTCGGCAACCACAAGCAAAACGTCGTTTTGCTTAAGGTCAACAAGGTTGTGAATGGCAGTAATTTCCTCTTCAGAAAGGAACTTTTCAAAGCTTGATGCAATGCCCTCGGCAGTGTAGCGGGTGAATGCCAAGCCCTTTGCACCGTAATCCTTAACAAAATCGGTCAGCTTGTCAATAACCTTGCGGGTCAGCTTGTCGGCAGAATCGGGCACCTTGATAGCGCGCACGCTACCCCCTGCAGACAATGCACCGCTGAATACCTTAAACTCGCAGTTAGCAAGGGCTTCTGACAGGTCAATCAGTTCAAGACCGAAACGGGTATCGGGCTTGTCGGAACCGAAACGGCTCATAGCCTCGCTGTAGGGCATACGGATAAAGGGAGTTGGGATGTCAACGTCCAAAATCTCTTTAAATACGTATTTCATAAAGCCTTCGTTAACAGAGGTAACGTCGTCAATGTCAACGAAACTCATTTCAAGGTCAATCTGAGTAAATTCGGGTTGACGGTCGGCGCGCAAATCTTCGTCTCGGAAGCAACGGGCAATCTGCATATAACGGTCAAAGCCCGAAAGCATAAGAAGTTGCTTGTATAACTGGGGAGACTGAGGCAAGGCAAAGAAATTGCCCTGCTTTACGCGGGAGGGCACAAGATAGTCACGGGCACCCTCTGGTGTGGATTTGATAAGGATAGGAGTCTCAATCTCCAAAAATCCGTTTTTGTCGTAGTAGTCACGGGCGCACTTAACAATTTTGTGGCGGGTGATAATATTGCGCTGCATATCGGCGCGGCGTAGGTCAAGGTAGCGGTACTGAAGTCGCAGCTCCTCGCGAACGGATGAATCCTCCAAAATCTCAAAAGGAGTGGTCTCGGCAACGGCAAGCACGCGCAGCTCGGTAACAAAAACCTCAACCTCACCTGTAGGAATGTCCTTGTTAACACTTTCGCGTTGACGGACGTCACCTGTGGCAATTACAACGTACTCACTGCGCAACTGAAATGCTTTTTCAAAAATCTTTCTGTCAGTATTATCGTCAAAAGCCAACTGAGCTATGCCGCTGCGGTCACGCAAATCGCAAAAGATAAGCTGACCCAAGTCACGCTGACGCTGAATCCAACCGCAAAGGGTTACTGTGCTTCCAATATGCTGGGGGCGAAGCTCACCGCAGAAGTTAGTGCGGCGCAAATTACCCATTTTTTCAATCTTAAGTGCCATATTACTGCTCTCCTTTATTGCCGAAATTCTCTACGGCGTTGTTTAAATCCTCAAAAGCGTCTGCAAACAAATCGTCGTAAACCGCCTCAACCAATCCGCCCTGCAGGGTGACTTCAATCTGTTCACCGTCAGCCATTCTTTTAAGCTTTGCTTTGCCTGTTGCAATTTCTTCATCACCAAGCACAAGGGTGTAGACTGCGCCAATCTTGTTGGCAAATTTCATTTGAGCCTTAAGTCCTCTGCCTGCTAAATCGGTCTGTGCGCTGAAGCCCTCTGCACGCAGGTCTCGGCAAAGCATAGAGGCGGTAAGAACTGCCTCTTCACCCATTGGGGCAATGTAAACGTCACAAACGGGCGGCAGGGGGAAGGAGCAACCCTGTGCTTCCATAACCATCATCAGTCGCTCAAGACCCATACCAAAGCCAAGCGCACAAGTAGGCTGACCGCCAACCTGCTCAATAAGTCCGTCGTAACGACCGCCGCCACAAAGGGTAGCCTGTGCGCCTAAATCGTTAGAGATAAACTCAAAAACGGTGCGGGTGTAGTAGTCAAGACCGCGGACAATCTTGGGATTAACGGTGTATTCAATGCCCAGCACGTCAAGGTGAGCCTTAACCTGCTCAAAGTGGTGGCGGCAATCGTCGCAAATGTAATCAAGGACGGTGGGAGCCTCTTCAGCAATGGCAGAGCAAATGGGAGATTTGCAGTCAAGAATTCGCATAGGATTTCGGTCAAGTCTGCCACGGCAGGTTTCGCACAAATCGGCTTGCTTTGATGCAAAATATTCCTTCAGTGCCTTGGTATACTCTGCGCGGCAGGTAGGACAGCCGATAGAGTTGATTTCAAGGCGCAGATTTTTGATGCCAAGATTTTCAAAGGCAAGAGCGGCAACCGAAATAACCTCTGCATCGGCAGTGGCAAGGGGCGCGCCAAAGCACTCAATACCAAACTGATGGAATTCACGTAGTCTGCCTGCCTGTGGCTTTTCATAGCGGTAGCAGGAGGTTACGTAGCTGATTTTCTGTGGCAGTGCCTCGTTGTGCAAGCCGTGTTCAAGAAAAGCGCGCACACTGCCTGCAGTACCCTCGGGGCGCAAAGATATACTTCTGCCGCCATTGTCGTTAAAGGTATACATCTCTTTTTGAACAACGTCAGTGGTGTCACCAACCGAGCGGTTAAAAAGCTCGGTGTGTTCAAAAACAGGGGTGCGCATCTCTTTAAATCCGAAAAGGGATGCGGTGTCAAGCAGTTTTTTCTCAACATACTGCCAACGGTGACTGTCGGCAGGTAAAACGTCTTGAGTACCCTTAATTGCTTGTGTTAAAAGTGCCATATTGTTACCTCACTTTGAGTTAATTTATAAAAATAAAAGCAAAAACCCTGATACAGCCCAAAAAGAACTGTATCAGGGACGGAAAACAAAATCCGCGGTGCCACCCTGATTGACGGCATAAAGCCGCCCTCTTTCACCCGTTTCGCCGAGTGTATGCGGCGCAAAAGCGCAAAGGCTCAAAGATGTCTTGGTCGGCACCGTACACAAAGCGCTTTCAGTCGCGGCGCTTCATCCCTGTAAGAGTCGTGTAGCCGATTACTCCTTCTTATCATAGCCGAATATTTTAGTTTAGTTGCCCTTCATAACCTCGCGCCAGTCAAGGTCACCCCGCTCAAGTCCGTGAATGAGCACTTCGGCGGTAGCGATATTGGTTGCGATGGGAATACTGTGCACGTCGCAAAGCCTTAACAGGCTAAGCTCTGCAATTTCGTGGTCCTTTGATGCCATGGGGTCGCGGAAGAAAAGCACAAGGTCAATCTCATCACAGCTGATTCGAGCGGCAATTTGCTCGTCGCCACCCTGTGAGCCACTCATAAAGGTGACAATATCAAGGCCTGTAGCTTCGCTAACCAGCTTGCCTGTGGTACCGGTGGCGCACAAATTATAACGGCTTAAAATTCCGCAATATGCAATGCAAAACTGCACCATCAATTCCTTTTTTGCGTCGTCTGCGATAAGAGCTATGTTCATTTTTTAATTCCCTTCTGCCTGAATAGACTAAATTTTGCTGAGTTTCGGAAGTCGCACATTTTTACCGCAAAGGCGGTTGGCAATGCGAGCAAAGGCTTTCTTTGCCTTGCCGCGACGGGCAAGTTTGCCTTTGATTGCGCTTACGGTAAGCACCCTGTCGTAAGGGACGATGCCGATAAGCCGCAAAGCAGTGTTATCAATCATTTTGTCAATGTGGGGTGCCAGTGATTGCTTCATTGCCTTGTAGTCAAAGCGGTTGATAATCATCCGCCTTGCAGTCATACCAACGTCGTCAAGCAGCTGACAGACGTTGCGGGCGTCGCGTATGCTGACGGGGTCGCCACCAACAACCACAATCGCCGCGTCGGCAGAGCGGACAGCCGCCTTAAAGCCGTCACCCACACCTGCGGTGGAGTCAATAATAATGCGGTCAAACTGATCTCGCAAGGATGTTGCCAGTTCTGCAAAGCCGTCACCCACCACGCCATGCTCGTTAGAAGCGGGAAGTAGTGACAGATTGGGCACGCCCGAAATCTCTTTAATAGCGTCGGCAAGGTCGCAACGGTCGTTAATAACGTCACCCGTATCAAAAACCACCTGATCAGCCACGCCAAGCATAAGATCAAGGCATCTTAATCCCTCGTCGGCATCAATAAGCAGGGTTTTCAGTCCTTTATCGGCAAAAGCGCCACCCAAACCGCATGCAACGGTGGATTTGCCTGCGCCGCCTTTTCCTGAAACAACCACATATATTTTACAAGCGGAATTATCCGACATATCGGCTCCTCCTGATAATACTACAAAGATATATTAACATAAAACCTTAAATATGTCAAAGATTTTATGGCAATAATTTGTCGGTTTCGGACGAAGAGTAGGGCTCGTCCGCATTAAAGAAATAAGCATCAAAAATCTCTTTTGCAACGGGGGCAACTGCAGAACCGTGACCGCCGTTTTCAATAACGATGGAAACGGCAATTTCGGGCATAGTGTAGGGGGCAAAGGCAACGAACATAGCGTTGGTTTTGCCGGGAGCGTCGGCAGTACCCGTTTTACCGCCTACGCGAATGGGATAGTTGCTGAAGGTGGCAGATGCAGTACCGTCCTCGGTAACCTGAAGCATACCTGCCTTGACGGCGTCAAAGCTTGCCGACGGAATATCCACCTTGCTTAGCTCGTAAGAAAAATTGTTCTTTTGAATTTCGGTCATAGAATAGTTGTAAACCGATTTTATAAAGTGGGCGTTATATCTTGTGCCGCCGTTTGCAAGGGTAGAGGTATACATAGCCAACTGCAAGGGAGTAAAGGCGTTGTCCGACTGACCGATAGCCGCCTGAACGGTATCACCCTGAGTCCAATAGCTGCCCATACTCTCGCGCTGCTCTTTGCCTGCCAAGATGCCGTTTGACGAGGGCAACTCTACCTGAGTAGAAACGCCAAGTCCAAGCTGACGGCAGTATTTGTTAAGGTCGCTGATACCCACTCTGAAGCCCAACTCATAGAAAAAGAAGTTACAGCTTTTTGCCAGTGCGCTTGTAACGTTAAGGGAGCCGTGCCAACCCAGACAGGTAGGCTTGTAATCTTCAAATCGGTCATAGGTATGGGTGCAACGAATGGTGTCAAGGGTGCTGATTTTGTTAAGGTGCAAGCCAATCAGCGCAACGGCAGGCTTAAAGGTAGAGCCGGGGGGATACTGACCGTTTAGCGCGCGGTCAAAAAGAGGCTGCCCTGTGGCAGTTTCAACCGCCTTGTAGTCCTCAAAATAGTCGGTCATACTGTATGAGGGATAGTTTGCGCTTGCAAGAATTTCACCTGTATTAACGTCGGTCACAACCACTGCGCCGCTTGTGGCATAGCTTTGACCATCTTTAAGATTTGAATTTATACGGTTGATGCCGTTTTTAAGGGCGTTTTGCGACACCTTTTGCAAGTTGGCGTCAATAGTCAACTGCACGGTGGAGCCTGGCACAGCCTCTCGCACTCTTTCGGTGGATTTAAGGGTTCCGTCGGCATTTTGAATAACGGTGTATCGTCCGTCTACACCTTTAAGGTATTCCTCGGCGGCAAACTCAATGCCTGCCTTGCCCACCTTGTCGGAGTAGCGGTATTCACCCGTATCTTTATATTTTTCCCAGTCGGTAGCCGACATAAGACCTGTGTAGCCAAGAACGTGGGGCGCAAGCTCCGGATCGGTATATTCGCGGAAATTCGCCTTTTCAACGTTAACACCGGGAAGCTCGGTATAATATTCCTGCACAGTCTGTGCAAGGCTGTCGCCGATATCCTCTGCAAAGGTGAAGGGGTTGGCAGTAGAAAAGTCACTGCTGTCCATAGCGTAGCGCACGCCCATAATCAGCCTTTGCTCCTCTTCACTCAATCCCTCAAGAGAGTATTTTTCCACCATAGCGTCAAAGCAGTTTTCGGCGGTGGCATATCGGGCAAGAGACAAGGCGTTGCGCAAAGCGGTAATTTCCGTCTGCTTGTCTGCCACAAAGGAGTAAGGAGCCTCTGCCTCTAAGGGCAGGGTGTCGGTCCACTTAATATCGGTCTTTTTAAGCAGCTTTATAAGCTTAAGAATAATGCCGTTTGCCTTGCTGTTTGGCAGTGTGGCGGCATCAAAAACAATGTTAAAGCCGTCGCGGTTATATACAAGCACTCGACCGTAGCGGTCAACAATTTCACCTCTTGCGGCAGGCACAGTTAACGTGCGCACCGATGAATTGTCACCCTGCGCCTTGTAGTAATCAGCGTTAACCACCTGAAGCTCACCAAGGCGCACTGAAAAAACGCACATTACAACTGCAAGTACGACGATTAAAGCGGTATATCGCACCCAAAAGGGCTTTTTGTGCTGATAAAATGACTGATACATAAAAACAACCTTACTCTAACAGACTGTTGCTTCGTTTCTTAAAATTTGCTTTGGTGATAAAACTGACAAAGGGCCAAAACAAAAAGACGAAAAGCCAAGTGTAAATTGCCTGAGGCAAGGAGTATCTTGCAAGATAGAGCCATACTCCGTCATAGCCACTTACTGCCACAAGCACAACCCAGTTTAAGAGGTAATAAAGGGCGGTAAAAATTCCGCAAAGCACTGCGGCGGCAGGAAGCCGCTCACTGAAAAGATAGGTGGCAAGCAGTGAGCAGGCAAGACCCATAAGCATCATAACAAGGGCGTTAAACCCGTCGGGAGAGGTTGAGCCAACGTCGGTGGCAATGCCAAGGGCAAGGCCTGATATAATGCCTGCCGTTTCACCGCCAAAGGCGGCAATGCACAGCATAAGAATAAAGGCAGGCATAGGCTTTACACCAAAAACCGTAGGCAAAAGGGGTGTGGCGCACTGAATAAAATAAACTAATGCCAAGGCTATGCCAAGAGCCGAATAGTAAACGTAACCCCGCCGTCTTTTTTGATGCAAAATCCTCACCGCCTTTCGAAAAAATTAAAACTTAATCTTCAATAAGTCCCTCAAAGTCACTTTGACCGTTGAAGGAGGTAATAATCATAACACTGCTGCAGCCCTTAATATCGGCGGCAGGAGTAATGGTGGCATAAACTGAAAACTCACCCTCAATCTGCACTACCGAGTCAACCCTTCCTATAACAAGGCCTGCAGGGAACATTCCGCCGCCTGCAGTTACGGCATAGTCACCCTTAGCCACAGTGGAATGTCTGCTAAGTCCGTCCATACGGCAAAAGCCCTCGGCGGCGCCTGAAACGTCACCTGACACAACGCCGTTATCGTCGGTGCGGCGGTCGTAAGCCCCCATTTTAAGGGCAGGGTTAAGAATTGTCATAACAGTGGCGTAGGATGGGCCGATTTCGTAAACGTAGCCTATTATACCCTCGGCAGTAATAACGGGGTCGTGCAGACTGACTCCGTCAAGGGAGCCTGCATTAACGGTAAAGGTGCAAAAAGGGTCGGCAGTATCACGGGATATAACTCTTGCAGAGGTCATTTCAAAATCCTCGTGGTCCTCTTTTATGCCCAAAAACTCTTTGTAAAATTCGTTTTGGGTCAAAGCCTCCTGCCATTTTAGTTTTTCCTCTGTTAAGTCGGCAATTTGCTCGCGCAAATCGGCATTTTCCTTTTGCAAATCTTCATATTTAGAGAAGGTGCCGAAAAAGTCGCCCACACCCTCTGAAATATTACCGAAAAACTCGCCGATGGGAGCAATAACCGAGCCTGCAAAGGCAGACTGCGGCGCCGCTACACTGCCAAAAATACTAAAGGCAATAACTGCGGCAATAAGCACCACCGCAACCCCGGAGGTTATTATAAACTTTTTGCTTCTGAAAAAGCGTCGCATTAAAATTCACCTCGCGGAATTAGTATCTGCGTTTTTTGTAATAGGTGTCAAAGCTCATATTGTTCTCAAGGCGCTTTGCAGTGCCCTCTACAACGCAGTCAAGAGGGTTGTCGGCAACGTTAACGGGGATGCCCGTTTCTTCGTTAATAAGCACGTCGATGCCCCGAAGCAGTGCGCCGCCGCCTGTAAGGGTAATGCCGCGGTCAATAATATCGGCGGCAAGCTCAGGGGGAGTCTTTTCAAGGGTAAGGCGGATGGCGTCAATAATCTTGTGCAGAGATTCGCTCATAGCGTCGCGAACCTCCTCTGCAGTGACGGTAACGTTTTTAGGCAGACCGTCAATCAGATTTCGTCCCTTAATTTCCATACTGCCCTCGTCCTCGTAAGGATAGGCAGAGCCGATAGCAATCTTAATTTCCTCGGCAGTGCGCTCACCGATAAGCAAGCTGTGCTTGCGGCGGATGTAGTTGATAATAGACTCGTCAAGATTGTCGCCTGCGGTACGTACCGACTGAGAGGTAACTATGTCGCCCAGCGCAACGATAGCAACCTCACTGGTGCCGCCGCCGATGTCAACCACCATACTGCCCGATGCGTCACCCACAGGCAGACCTGCGCCAAGAGCAGCCGCCATAGGCTCCTCAATTAAGTCAACCTCTGATGCGCCTGCGTGACGGGCGGCGTCGTATACAGCGCGAGCCTCAACCTCTGTAACGCCTGATGGCACACAGATTACAACCCGCACCTTTGACACAAAACTACCCTTTAATGCCTCGCGGATAAAGCGCTTAAGCATGGTTGCGGTAACCTCAAAGTTAGCAATAACGCCATCTTTAAGGGGGCGCACTGCTACAATTGAGCCGGGAGTACGGCCAATCATCTCTTTAGCGGCAGTACCAACCGAGCGCACCGACTTGTTGCGCACGTCAACGGCAACAACAGAGGGCTCACGCATAATAACACCCTTGCCCTTTACGCAAAGCAGAGTGTTGGCAGTACCTAAATCTATTCCTATATCACGGCTGAACATATATCTTCATTCCTTAAATTAAATTTCTTTTATTATTCCCGTCGGCATTTAAAAACCGAAGTTTTTAAGCAAAAGATAAACTCTTACGGCAGGAAGCCCCATCACGTTGAAAAAGTCACCCTCAATGGAGTCAACTAAAATGGCACCCTTGCCCTGAATTCCGTAAGCGCCTGCCTTATCCATAGGCTCGCCCGTAGCAATGTAATCGGCAATTTCTTTTTCGGTCAAGGTGCGAAAGGTTACCTTTGCCTCAACCGTTTCACAGATGCACTTGTCACCTTGCAGGGCGGCAATGCCCGTAAATACGCTGTGGGTTTTGCCCGACAAAGTGCGAAGCATATTTGCGGCATCCTCCTCCGACTTGGGCTTGCCCAACACCTTGCCCTCAAGGGTTACAAGGGTGTCAGACCCAAGAACTGTGCGGTCAGGATAAAGCTGTGCCACCGCTTGTGCTTTGCGACGGGCAAGCTCGCCCACCGCCTCTTTGGCAGTAAGTCCGTCGGTATTTTCGTCGCAGCTTGCAGGTATAATCTCAAACTCATACCCAAGCATTGACAAAATCTCTGCCCGTCTGGGTGAGGCAGAAGCCAAAATCAGCATTATTATCAGCCTTTCCGCTACACACCTCGGTAATAAAGGCCGCGGGTAAAATCCCCTTGGGGAGCAACCCTTTGTGCATAGCAATCAATTATATTTTCACACTGTGACTGTGTTTCGTCGGTAAAATAAATGGTTAAAAAGTCAAAATCGGACAGCCTGTCCCGTTCAAAAGAAAGCATAAGGGGTTTGGTGTTTAAAATCTCACTGTATCCCTTACCGCACATAACGGGGAAGGTTACTCCCTTGCGGTCGGTAAGCTCTTTTGAACAGCTTTTGCAGTTTTTCTTGCCCCTCTTTACGCAGTTGCGTGTTATCATGAGGGGCAGTCTGCCATAGGCTATTATACCGCCCTTGCCCACCTTTGCCGCTTGCCGTAGGGTTAACTCGAAAGAGAGGGTAACCTCCCTTTCGGCAAAGTGGTTGGCAGAGTAAGAGTTAAAAATGTTCATTCCAAAGCCAAGGTGAGCGGTCAGCCCTGCCTTGCGGGCAAGGTGTACTGCACCAAGGTTGTGGCAAAGGGCAAATTTTGCACCTTGCTCTTTGGCTTTCTCAAGTTGGTCTGCTATCCATTCGTCACCCACAAACATTGCTCGTGGAATTTCAACCCCCACGTTGTCTAATTGAGGCAATTTACTGCCAAGGGGCAGGTAAACACGCTGCGCAAGGTGGATGTTTTTAGGCAAAAAGTTATCACCTGAAAGCCGCACAAACAAAGGGGGATTGTTATCCTTTTTAGGAGTGGCGGCAGATAACTCAGGCATATTAAAGGGGATAGGCGCCCCTTTTCGTAAAAGGCTTAACTGCTCACAGCACTGCCGTCTTAATCCGTTAAGGGCAGAGGCAGGCAAGGTCAAGCCTTGGGGATTATCAAAGTTAAAATTGTTAAGAAAATAGGGTGTGCCCCCCAGTTTTGAGCAAAGAGCAAAAGCGCGCTCGCTGTCAAGGGGAGTTTTAAGAGCAATCTCCGCCTTTTCTTGTGCAGTGACGGTATGCTCCCCGTCAGTAAGAGTTAAGGTTGCATTGCCGTCTTTAAGGCAAAGAGACATATCCACTGGTACACTTTGTCGCTCGTTGCGGTAAAGCAGATGTATCTCGCCAAAGGTAGCGTCACTCTCTGCCTTGGCGTCAAGGGTGCGCCTGCCAAACATATTTTCACCAAGCTTGCCCTTGTAGTAGCCGTCGGTGTGACCTGAGCGGCTAAAGACAGAACCCAGCAGCTCTTTAAGTCGAGAGGGAACAACCTCACCGTCAGCAGCAAGCCGAAAGGCACTGACAGCGGCGGCAACGTATTCGGGACGCTTCATTCTGCCCTCGATTTTAAGGGATGCCACCCCGTCTGACATAAGCTGGGGCAGACTGTCAAGCAAGGATAAATCCTTAAGGGATAAGGGATAACTGCCGTCGGAGTATTCCATTCGGCAGGGTTGGGCGCACATACCTCGGTTGCCGCTACGCTGACCGATAACGCCACTCATATAGCATTGACCCGAAAGGCACATACACAGTGCGCCGTGAACAAAAACCTCCGTCTCGATACCCAGCTTTGCCGCCTCTGAGGTGATGTGCTTTATCTCTGTGGCAGATAATTCGCGAGCAAGGACTACACGGCTAATGCCCAAATCCTTAAGCATTGGCAGGGCAGAGGCGGTATGCACCGACATCTGTGTGGATGCGTGCAGTCGCATAGTGGGAGCCGCCTTTTTAATAAGACGGGCAAGGCCTATATCCTGCACAATAACGGCGTCAACCCCTGCCTCACAGGCAAGACGAAGTTGATTAAGCGCATCGGCAAGCTCGCCGTCGCTTACAAGGGTGTTAAGGGTAAGGTAAACCTTGACACCGCGGATGTGACAGTATTCGGTTGCCTCGCGCAGACTGTCACCGCCAAAGTTGACGGCACCCTGCCGCGCGTTAAATTTGCCTGCACCAAGATAAACGGCGTCCGCGCCGCATCTTACGGCGGCAACAAGAGCATCAAAGGTGCCTGCAGGGGCTAAAACTTCAGGTTTCATCTGCCTGATAATTTGTCGCGCAGGCGCATATTTTCACGGTTAAGGCGCTCTATCTCACGGCGAGCCTCGTCCGACTCTAAGGAAGAGCAGGCAGACTCCTCAGTTGAACGCTTAAGGGCGCGCTTAGTCTCGGCAAGCTCGGTCTCAAGCTTTTTGTTTTCGTCGCAAAATTGCAGTGCACACATAACTGCCGCCATAGTGGTTGAAAGGAAAGGATTGCCCTTTGACAGACTGGTCATTTGCACGTCAACCTTGTTGGCAATTTCACGCATATAAGCCTCTGACTCGTCGGTATTAACGTAGTATTCAATACCTGCAACGGTAAGTCTGATTTTTTTAGACATAATCTGCACCTCCGAAAAATACTTATACAGATATATCATACAACATTTTGGCTATAAAATAAAGTGTTTTTTGCAAGAATTTAAAGTTTTTTGAAAAGTTAAGGATTTGAACGTAGAGAAGCAGTTTTTAACGGTTGGATTGAATAGTTTTGAAAAAGTTAGAAAAAAAGAAAGATTTCTATTGATTTTTGAAAAGTGATGTGTTATAATCTTTGAGCGGTCAAAATCTGACTGCAAAAATATCCGGGTGTGGCGCAGCTGGTAGCGCGCTTGACTGGGGGTCAAGAGGCCGCAGGTTCAAGTCCTGTCACTCGGACCAATCTGAGTGTTCTTATAGGATTTTAAAAGTCCTTTAAGAACACTCATTTTTTATGCCCATTTCTTTGTGATTAGTTTATGCTGTTGTCGGTTGGTAGTTAACGCTAACGCCCTTTCGGGTTTGCACCTGAACTTCGGGAGTATCTATCGGCGCATCTTCGGGAACATCAATTACTCCTGCAAAGTTGTAGTGAATCACAAGCTTTTGTGTTTTCACTCCATCAATACGTTCCGTATGATGCACTTCGATATATTCTATCAGTTCATTAAGCATTCCAGAAGTTACCTTTTTAGTCCTGGCAAACTTCTTTACCGATGCAATAAAATCTTCGGTTGTCAGCGTTTTTCTTTCGATTTCCTCTAATTTATGCCGAAGTCTTATTATCTTTTCAGATATGTCTTTCTGCTCAGTTTCGTAGCTTATAGACATCTTCTTAAAGCGTTCATCGGTAATTTTTCCGTTAAGATTGTCCTCGTAAAGATTCTCAAAGATACGGTCAAGCTCTTTATCTCGGTTAGAAAGTCGTTTTAATTCGCTCTTGTAGCCTTCTTGTTCAATCTTAAGGTTTTCCTTTGAATACTCACCAACAACTTTTATAAACTCATTCTCGTGCTTTAGAGCGAACTTTATAAGTCTTCGTATTTCTGCAAGAACCACCTTTTCTAAGAAGTCAACACGGATATAATGTGTTGCGGAACAAACTTTGCGTTTACCTTGGTTGTATCCAGGACAATTAAAATACTTAATATCGGGATTTCCTTGATTAAAATGGTAATGTAGAGTCCTTCCACAGTCGGCACATTTAAGCAATCCCGAAAACAAACTATGCTCACCGCTTTTCATCGGTTTTCTTCGTGTGGATTTGCGCATTAACTGTATCTTCTCAAAGGTTACTCTTTCAATAATCGGCTCGTGAACATCCTTGAACACCATCATATTTTCGGGACTGTTCTCGTGTCGTTTTTTATTTTTGTATGATATGGAATAGGTTTTAAAGTTAATTACATCACCGCAGTATTCCTGAAGACAAAGCATATTATTCACCGTAGACTTATTCCAAAAGTAAGGATCGGGATTTGTTTTTGAACTTGATTTGCGAATACCTTTTACTTTTGCATATTCGGTTGGTGTTAATATCTTTTCTTCGGTTAATACTGTTGCGATTTGTTCACTGCCTTTTCCATCCATAGCCATTGAGAAGATTCTGCGCACAACTGTCGCCGCTTCGGGATCGATTACCCACTTGTGAGGGTTGTCCGGTGATTTAATATACCCATAAGGTGCAGGACCTAACGGAATACCCGAACTGCCCTTTATCTTGTTGCTGATACGACGTTTCTTGCTGATATCCCTCGAATACCACTCGTTGAACAAATTTCTTATAGGAGTCATTTCATTTTCGCCTTCGGCGGTATCTACGTTATCCGACACCGCAACAAGACGGATATTATGCTCAGGAAAGAACTCCTCGGTAAGTTTACCAACTTGTATGTAGTTTCTGCCGAGTCGGGATAGGTCTTTGACAAAAACGGCCGCTGCTTTACCGAGTTCTAATTGCTTAATCATTTCGTTAAACTCAGGGCGGTTCATTGTAACACCGGATATACCGTCATCACAAAAGGTAACGATGTGGGTATATCCTTTTTCTTTTGCTATCTTTGTCAGTAGCTTCTTTTGATTGCTTATGCTGTAACTTTCACCCTCCAGCTCGTCATCTCGGGATAAACGGACATACAGAAAAGCCGTTTTTTCCCTAGTGTATTTTCTATTATTTGACTGACTCATTAATCCTCCTTCCCGCAGTCAAATAAACAGTACCGAATTTCATTTTAATAAGTTGATTGTTCTTGTCAAATTTCGTTTGCTTCTTTTCGGCACTGTAAAGGCACAAAAAGCCTTTAACTATGCCATTTGAGAGCATTAAAAATATTTTTTCATTTGTGTGTACAGCAGATTATTTCGGCCTCATCTACGGAGAGATACACCGCATCGGTTGACGTTCCGCTTCGCATATTGCCACACAAAAACAATATGCAGATGAATTATCATCGCCGCTAAGCCATACGGCAAGTGTCTGTCCGATGTCATGGCGACCGCACGTTTGTCAGACGGCGGATTTTCGTTACTCGTCGCTCATCGGGTTACACAGTGTACTACCATGATGCTGAAAGTATCAGCATATTTGTCAAGGTGCAAGAAGGGTATTTTTTGCCCTTTCATAAAGACCACAATCCAAATTTCCTCTAAATTTGAACCCTCTTTTGAAAAATTCACAGAAAGTTCAAAAAGAAAAAGGCTTTATATCCCCTTCATATAGGCAACATCGTTTTTTCTGTTAAAAAATCAACCATTTTTAAAATTTTCTTTTGATTTTTACCTTTCATAAAAACAACCAGTCATTAAAAGTCAAAAAGCGGAACCTATTTGAGAGAAAAATTTACCCTTCTATAAAAATAAGAAGTCTGGTACCTATCAAAAGGTGAACCTAAAATTAGAATTTTTATAAAAACATACAATGTTCATTAATGTTGCAATACATAGAAAATTGTGGTAAAATGTTATTAATATTAAGTGTGAGGAGAATTTGTTATGAGTATTTCTAAAATTGAAATAAATAATTTCAAATCCATCAAACACTGTGTTTTAGATTTTAAAGACATCAATTTGTTCATTGGTGAAAACGGCACAGGTAAAAGTAACATTTTAAATGCAATTCGATACTTTTTTAGCTGTTTGACAAAAGAACAAGATGATTCCGGAATTTATAACAACAAAAACCGTTTTTATAATGAATTTTCCATATCCATAACCTTTAACTTCGAACGCCTAAAGATGATTTCTAAACATAATCGTCATCGCGAAGATGCTGAAGTGAACTTTTCTGATTATTACAAATGGATAGGTCAAAGAAAAAATGAAGAGGTACTAACTCTCAAAAAAATCAAAGGTAAAACAATCAGATGGAATCATAAATGGCAATACAGACAAAACATTGCGAATTTATTCCCATTGTATTTTATTGACTCACGATCAGTAAATTTAACAGATTGGAGCAAATTGTGGGAAATCATAGGCGATTTGATGAAGACACACGCCGAAACCGAGCAAGAAATTAACAAAACTATTGAGACAATCAAAGAAGACGAAAAATATAAAATAAGTAATAGATTCAAAAGACTTTCAGACGCATTTGATAAGGCAAATGTACGAGTTAAGTCTTTCACTCCAAAACAATATGCAACTACCATATCTACGCTATTATTCCGCGGTAATGTTTTCTCTATTGAAGAAAATTCGTTAGAACTTCTTTCCAATGGTACAAACGCATCAAATTATACAAATCTGCTTATTGAGATATTAAAATTAATTGCTGAACACAAGCTCAAAGATCCAATTGTTATGTTGGATGAGCCAGAAATCAGTTTACATCATAAATTAATTGATGCACTTGCTGATAGAATATTTAACTATACCGGATATATTCAGTTTATCGCGGCTTCGCATTCGCCACGTCTTCTAAAAAATATTATTCGTAAAGACAAATCTGAATCCCAAGTTTTTCATGTCTCTGCACATCAAGATTATACTTATGCAACAGCTATAAATCTATTTTCAAATGAAAGTGACAACCGTTATCGCACAGTTATCACTGATCAACATGCCTGTGCATATTTTTCAAGATATATACTATCAGTTGAAGGTGCAACTGAGACAGAACTATTTACTAATGATTACCTGCGCGAATTGTTCCCTATATTAAAGCAAGTAGACATTATGGAAGGCATAAGCGATGATGTTGTCCAAAGAATAATTTCACCTAAACAACGGCATTTTCGCACAAATATTCTCCTTCTTATGGATATGGATAAGGTTTTGGAATACTCTGAATCCAACAATCAGTTCAAAACAATTGGAAAACTATTCTCATCGGCAAGGAAATTAGATGAAAGCTACTATTATACGCCGCTTAGAAAAGAATATCTATTAAGGCGCAAACGCATATTGGCAATGGCTGATAAATGCAGATTCCATTATCGGTATCCTTTCTTTTCTTCCCGTGATGCAAACTTTTCTGCTTTGATTTCATTAATCAAACAGTATGCTTTACAATACGATACATTTATTGTAGCTACAACTATAGAGGGTTCTTTAATTACATACGAAAATTTGGATGTTTTTTGGAACTTTTATGAACACCATATAGCAGAATCAGATATATTTAAAGATATAGATGAGGAATATAAGTTGTTGCCTCATCAAGAAAGGTTAAATTTTGCTCGACTACTTTTTAACGGAAAAAGTGATTTTATCTTATCTCTATCACAAATCAAAAAATTTAATTCAAAAATAGATAAGGATATCGCTTCTTTACTAACGCAGCATTCAATTTCAAAAACATCAGGATGGGTGTCAAAATGGTTGTCTTTCTTCTTACTTAATGAAGCATCTATACCTTATACTGATAAAACCGCTTTACAACAGTTCTCGGTTATATTAAAAGATGCCGAGCAAAGAAAAAAACTGCGTTCATCCTTTGAACACAGTTTCCCAGAATTATATGAAATTGTTAATCATATAGAAAATACATTTAAAGGTATATAAATTAGTCTAGGCAATAAGCAGGAATTTCGATTGTACATAAAAGTCAATCGTTCCTCGTGACGCAAATGGAGCGAGATGATCCGAGGATTTTTTGTTTCAATATGACTTATCTCCTTGCCGCCCAAATAGCCCAGTTATTATGGCCAGCAGATACAAATA
>JAFQWE010000039.1 GCA_017407645.1 Clostridia bacterium
ACACCGTGAGGAGTGTCATAAACTGCGCCAAGTGGGTGTGCCATAGAGTGAACGATACCAAGGCCGACGTTAGAGAAGCCCATACCTGCAATATACTGACCGAGAGCCATACCCTCTCTGCCTTCGTCGGTATTAGCAACTGCACCGCGAAGTGACTTTGCGATAAGCTCGATTGCTTTGATGTGGAACATATCGCTCATTTCCCAAGCACCCTTGGTGATATAACCCTCGATAGCGTGAGTAAGGGCATCCATACCTGTTGCGGCAGTGAGACCCTTGGGCATAGAAGCCATCATATCGGGGTCAACAACGGCAACAACGGGGATGTCGTGAACGTCTACACAAACCATCTTGCGATTCTTTTCGGCATCGGTAATAACGTAGTTGATAGTAACCTCTGCGGCAGTACCTGCAGTGGTGGGAACTGCGATAATGGGGGTGCAGGGATTCTTGGTGGGTGCAACACCCTCTAAAGAACGAACGTCTGCAAATTCAGGGTTGGTGATAATGATACCGATTGCCTTTGCAGTATCCATAGAAGAGCCACCGCCGATTGCAACGATGCAATCTGCACCGCTTGCCTTGAACGCAGCAACACCGTTTTGAACGTTTTCAATTGTGGGGTTAGGCTTAATATCACTGTAGATTTCGTATGCAATATCAGCGCTGTCAAGAATATCGGTTACCTTTTTGGTAACACCGAACTTAATAAGGTCAGGGTCAGAGCATACAAAAGCCTTTTTGAAAGCTCTTGCTTTAATCTCGGTTGCGATTGATGCAATCGCACCCTTGCCGTGATAACTGGTTTCGTTAAGTACAAATCTGTTTGCCATAGTGAAAACTCCTTTGTTAATTTTTTAACAATGTTATTATACACCAAACAATCAAAAATGTAAAGAAAAAACAAGGATAAAGAAAAACTTTATCCTTGTAAGGTTATTTGCTTAAATATTCATCTATTGCCTTGGCGGCAGTCTTGCCTGCTCCCATTGCAGAAATAACGGTTGCGGCGCCTGTTACGGCGTCACCGCCTGCATAAATGCCGATTCGTGACGTTAATCCCTCTTCGTTCACCACAATTCCGCCTCGATTGTTAACCTCAAGTCCCTGAGTTGTGGATTTAATAAGGGGATTAGGTGACGTTCCGATAGACATAATCACAGTATCAACGTCAAGAGTAAACTCACTGCCCTCTACAACTACGGGACGGCGTCTGCCACGCTCGTCAGGTTCACCCAACTCCATTTTTACACAGGTCATACCTGTAACAAAGCCGTTTTTGGCATCCCTTGGGTCATTTGGATTGTTGTAACCAAGAATTTCGGTGGGATTACAAAGAAGTTTGAATTCAATTCCCTCTTCCTCAGCGTGCTCAACCTCTTCCCGTCTTGCAGGAAGCTCATCCATAGAGCGACGATATACGATATAAACCTTATCTGCACCTAAACGCAGAGCCGTTCTTGCGGCATCCATAGCAACGTTGCCACCGCCAACAACGGCAACCTTTCCACCCTTCATAATGGGTGTTTGGGGATTCAAGAGATATGATTTCATCAGGTTGCTGCGGGTTAAGAATTCGTTTGCAGAATAAACTCCGTTAAGGGCCTCACCGGGAATTCCCATAAAGTTAGGAAGTCCTGCACCTGAGCCTATAAACACCGCTTCAAATCCCCCGTCAAAAAGCTCGTCAACTGTCAAGGTTTTGCCGATAACAACGTTGGTTTCAATTTTAACCCCAAGTTTTTTAAGAGTTTCAACCTCTTTTGACACGATAGCCTTGGGAAGTCTGAATTCGGGAATGCCGTAAACCAAAACTCCCCCTGCAGTATGAAGCGCCTCAAAAACGGTTACCTCATAGCCCTTTTTGGCAAGGTCGCCTGCACAAGTCAATCCAGAGGGACCTGACCCTACAACTGCAACCTTATGGCCGTTACTTTGAGGGCGGATTGGGTCATCTGTGGAAAAGGTATTGTGCCAATCGGCAACAAATCGCTCAAGTCTGCCTATACCAACCGATTCACCCTTAATACCGCGCACACATTTGGATTCACACTGTGTTTCTTGCGGGCAAACTCTTCCGCAAACGGCAGGAAGCGAGGATGATTTTGCAATAACCCGATAGGCTCCTTCAAAATCCCCCTCTTTAATTTTACCTATAAACTGGGGAATGTGAATTTTAACAGGGCAACCTGAAACACAAGGCATATTTTTGCAGTCAAGGCATCGCATTGCTTCGTTGATTGCCGTTTCTTCGCTGTAGCCAAGCGCAACCTCGTCAAAATTATGGGCGCGCGTGACGGCATCCTGAGTAGGCATCACGTTGCGGGTAAGAGACATATTTGCTTTTGCCATTTAGCGCACCTCCTTATTAAAGAGGTTGCAGGTATCCTCGTAAGCGTGACGCTCAAAGGATGAGTACATTCTGCCTCTTGACATGGCTTCGTCAAAATCTATTTCGTAGCCGTTAAAATCGGGGCCGTCAACACAGGCAAACTTAGTAACCTTTTTGCCGTCAACGTTTAAGGTAAGTCGGCATCCGCCACACATTCCCGTTCCGTCAATCATAATGGGATTCATAGATGCGGTTACGGGTGTGCCGAAAGGTCGTGCCGTTTCAACAACGTATTTCATCATAACAAGGGGGCCGATGGTGATAATCATATCGAACTGCTCGCCCTTTTCAAGCATATCTTTAAGAGGAATGGTAACGTTGCCCTTTTCACCGTATGAGCCGTCATCGGTCATAATTTTTAAAGCGGTAGAGCAAGATTTAAACTCATCTTCAAGGATAACAAGGTCTTTGCTTCTGAATCCGATTATGCTTGTAACCTCTGCGCCCATTTCCTTAAGTGCCTCTGCAATAGGCAGAGCAATGGCACATCCAACACCGCCGCCAACAACACAAACCTTTTTCAGTCCGTCAAGGCGGGTTGCTACACCAAGAGGACCTACAAAATCCTGAAGATAGTCCCCTGCTTGCTTATAAGAAAGTTTTTTGGTAGTGGCACCCACAATTTGATATATGATTTTTACAAGGCCTTTGTCTTTGTTTACGCCTGCAACGGTCAAAGGAATACGCTCACCATCCTCGTCAACACGAAGTATGATAAACTGACCGGGGCGCGCCTTATTGGCTACAAGGGGAGCCTCAATCTGAAGCTGCACCACGGTGGGATTTAATATCTTTTTTTCAACTATTTTGTACATTTATATTCCTCATTTAAAAGGCGGCTATCCTGCCCGACAACCACCAATATCAAATACTTTACAGTGTAGACTTGCATTATAACACTTTTTGAAAATAAAATCAATATGGAATAAAAAAACTAACAACCTTAACTAAACAGTTAGGTTGTTAGTTGCGAAAGAGTAACTAAATATTATTTTTGAAATGATTAACCGTTGTAAAAGTATTTCAATGATGCATCGCCTTACGGCGATATGATGCATTTGCTTCGCAAATATGATGTATTCGGCTACGCCGAAAATGATGCGATGTTTGCAAAAAACATTAGCGAAGCGACATCATTAGGCAAAGCCGTCATCATTAGCGCAAGCGACATCATTTGCCGTAAGGCAAACATCATTGAAAAAACTCCTTGAGAAATTCTCAAGGAGTTTTTTCTGGCAGAGGTGGCAGGATTTGAACCTACGGATGCGGGAATCAAAATCCCGTGCCTTACCGCTTGGCGACACCTCTATATTATAACGGCACGCAACAAAGCGTGCCATTCTTTTTAAAATGGGGTGGGTAAAGGGACTCGAACCCTCGGCCTCCAGAGCCACAATCTGGCGCGCTAGCCAACTGCGCCATACCCACCAAATAGACCCGAAAAACCCCTCGTGGTCAATGACACAAGGGGTATCGGGATGGTGACCCGTACGGGAATCGAACCCATGTTACCGCCGTGAAAGGGCGGTGTCTTAACCGCTTGACCAACGGGCCATATATGGTAGCGGTAGTCGGATTTGAACCAACGACACTTCGGGTATGAACCGAATGCTCTAGCCAACTGAGCTATACCGCCATACAGGTGCACATATCGTGCGACTTTGATATTATAATACAACACCCTTGACTTGTCAACAGTTTTTTTCATTTTTTTGCTTTTTATTAACACTTTAGCCTTTCGCGAATAATAGCTATCACCTTTTTCTCTCGACGAGACACCTGCACTTGTGACATATTAAGTATTTTTGCCGTTTGAGTTTGTGTTAATTCATCAAAATATCGCAATTCTATCATTTTGCGGTCAATTTCGTCAAGACTGTCTATCACTTGTCTGAGCGCCATATTTTCGCACAGTCTTGAGGTGGTATCATCGGTGGGTAGGTCATATTCTGCACCCTCATCCCCCTCTGCGCCCACTGTCAGTGACAATACAGGCTGTGCGGCGCACAAAGCCTCACTGACTGCTTCAATGCTTTCGCCCATTGCCTCGGCAAGTTGGCTGACGGTAGGCGTTTCGCCCAACTTTTTTGACAGTTTTTCCTGCTCTTTTAAGCATCGCATCGCCAGTTCTTTAAGGCTACGGCTGACCTTGACCGCTCCCCCGTCACGAAAAAGGCGGCGGATTTCACCTAATATGGCAGGAAAGGCATAGGTTGAAAACATTATGCCTCTGTCATTGTCAAATCCCTCGGCGGCACGGATTAGTCCCAGACAGCCTGCTTGAAAAAGGTCGTCGTACTCAATCCCCCTGCCCGAAAAACGTCGGCAACATGAGTGGACAAGCCCTATATTATCCGACACCAATTGGTTACGCTGGGCAACGCTCATATATGCACCCTCTGACTAAGCACCTTTTTGAGTGTTACAGTGGTACCTTTGCCAAGTACAGAGCGCACCTTTACCCCATCGGTAAAGGACTGCATAACCGCAAAGCCAAGTCCTGCACGCTCGCCCCCAAGAGATGACCACATAGGTTGCATTGCCTGTTCAATATTTTCGATACCGCATCCCTTATCCTTAATTTTGATTTTTACGGTGCGGTCGGAATAATACTCTGCTATTATGTAGATTGTGCCTATGGCATCCCCGTAAGCGTGGACGGCACAATTGGTGACCGCCTCACTGACGGCAGTTTTTATATCGGCAAGCTCGTCTACCGTTGGGTCAAGTTGCGACACAAAGGCACCCACTGCCACACGGGCAAAGCCCTCGTTTGCCGAAAGTGACGGCAAGGTCAGTTTTATTTGATTTACTGCTTTCATTATTTCACCCCCTCATTTGACTTTTAAGTTTTATCACTGCAATTCGGTCTATACCCGATAGCCGCATTACCTTATAAACCTGCGCAGATATGTTTTGTACCGTCAGGGTTGCGCCAACCTCGGATGCAGTTTTGTAGCGTCCCATAACAAGCCCTATACCCGATGAATCCATAAAGGAAAGAGCCTCAAAATCAATTATCAATTTTTTAGGTTTATGCTGCAAAATCGCCTCGTCAATCTGTTGGCGGATTGGCGGTGCAGCATGATGGTCAAGCTCCCCCTCAAGATAGGCAATAAGCTTGTCCTCACTAAGCTCTATTCTTACCGACATATCGTTTTTCCTTTCAAATAAAAATATCCTGTATTACGAATAATACAGGATACTGCTTATATTTTCACGAAAAAACCGCCGTCAAATATTTTGTTTTTCTGTAAGTAGCGGTCGAATTTGGGATGCAAGATAAAGAGAGCCGCAAATTACTATGGGTTTGCCCTCTGCTTTTGCAAGATTTAAAGCATCGGTCAGGCTATCGGCGGTACAAATATCGTTACAATATGGGGCAAGGCAGACTTTTAATTCATCCGCCGTCATCGTGCGTGGGTTATCCACCCCAACGGTTATAACCTTGCTGAATTGGGGTGCCACAATTTTCACTGCCGAATCGCAGTCCTTATCTTTAAGCATACCCATTATTGCCACAGGTTTCACGTCGCATAGTGTTTGCAGTGTTTTTGACAAGGCGGTCATTCCATCGGGATTGTGGGCGCCGTCAAGTATAATAAGGGGGGATTTTGACACCACCTCTACCCTTGCGGGCATTGTGGCAGTGGCTAAACCCTGCTTGATAAACTTTACGTCGATGCCTACTCCAAGCGCCGCCTCAATAGCAGTGACGGCGTTTAGCACCTGATGTTCGCCTACAAGTGATATATTATAGCTTTCGCCCTTGTAGTCAAAGGCTGCACCGCTCAAATCGGCAGTAAAATCAGGAATTTGCGGTATAGCAAGAGGGCAATCTGCCTTTTCGCAACTATCTTTAATCACCTGCGTTGCCTCGGGGTATTGCACGGGGTATGCCACAACCCTACTGCCTGATTTGATTATGCCGCATTTTTCGGTAGCAATTTGCTTTACACTGTCACCAAGAATGGCGGTGTGATCCAAATCAATATGGGTAATAACGGCGCAATCGGGTGCAGGAATAACGTTGGTGGCGTCAAATCTACCCCCAAGCCCTACTTCCAAAACTGCAATATCGCATTTTTCCTTTGCAAACCACAAAAGTGTGACGGCAACAACCACCTCAAACTCGTTGGCAACTACACCCTGCTCATCCAAATCGGTGATGACGGGATATAATTGGGTGACGATTTGGGCAAGCTCATCCTCACTAATCATAATTCCGTTAATACGGAACCGCTCACGAAAGCAAGTAATATAAGGTGAGGTGCTAAGCCCCGTTTTGTAGCCTGCTGCAGTGAGTATACTACTGAGCATTACAGAGGTTGAGCCCTTTCCGTTAGTGCCTGCTATGTGGATAAAGCGCATACTTCGTTGGGGATTTCCACACAAGGAAGTAATGCGCTTTATTCGGTCAAGACTTGGAGTTGAGCTGAACCTCTGCCGTGAGTGAATAAACCTTACGGCTTCGGTATAGTTCATATATGCTCCTTATTTAAGTGCGGCAATGCGCTCGTCAATCATTGCAAGCTTCTCTTGATGACGGGCAAGCTGCTCGCGCTGTGCGGCAACAACCTTTTCGGGTGCCTTTTCTACAAATGAGGGGTTGTTAAGCTTGTTTTCAACAAAGGCAACGTCCTTAAGCACTGCCTCACGCTCTTTCTCAAGGCGGGCACGCTCTGCGGCAAGGTCAACAAGCTCCCCAAGAGGAATATAAATCTTGGCATCAACGGTTACGATTGAAACGGCATTTTCAACCTCTACACCCTCTTGAACCTCAGTTTCAGAGGCAGATGCAAGGCGTTCAAAGAAGATTGCGCCCTTGCGGAAGGTATCGCCGTAAACGGTATCAATATAAACCTTTGCCTTTTTAGAGGGGGGAACGTTCATCTCTGCACGGCGGTTACGAACGGCACGGATAGCATCCATAATTCTGCCGAACTCACGCTCATCCTCATCAAAAACAAGGCTTTCGGTGAACTTGGGCCATTCGGATACCATAATGCTTTCGCCGTCGTGAGGCAGAGTCTGCCAAATTTCCTCTGTAATATAAGGCATAAAGGGATGAAGCAGTTTTAACACGCCTGTCATTACGTATACAAGGATAGCGCGGGCAGTTGCGGCGGCAGTCTTATCTTCACTGTTAAGACGAACCTTGCAAAGCTCAATGTACCAATCGCAGAAAACATCCCAAATAAAGTCGTAAAGCTTCTGAACAGACATACCGATTTCAAACTTGTCAAGGTTGTCGGTAACCTCGGCAACCAATCGGTTGTACTGACTGAGCACCCACTTATCTTCCATAGAAAGCTTTTCAGGCAAATGAGCGGCAGGCTCGTCATCAGGCAGATTCATAAGAATAAAGCGTGATGCGTTCCAAAGCTTGTTGGCAAAGTTGCGGGATGCCTCTACCCTTTCAGGTACGTAGCGCATATCGTTGCCTGGGCTGTTGCCTGTGGCAAGAGTGAAGCGGAGTGCATCTGCGCCGTACTTTTCAATCTCTACAAGCGGGTCAATACCGTTGCCGAGAGACTTACTCATCTTTCTGCCCTGTGCATCACGAACAATGCCGTGAATAAGAACGGTATCAAAGGGTGCCTTGCCTGTGTACTCAAGGCCTGAGAATATCATACGGGCAACCCAGAAGAAGATGATATCGTAGCCTGTAACAAGGGTGTTGGTGGGATAGAAATATTTAAGGTCATCGGTATCGTCAGGCCAACCCAAAGTTGAGAAGGGCCAGAGAGCCGATGAGAACCAGGTGTCAAGAGTATCCTCATCGCGACTAATATTGGTACTGCCGCACTTTGAACACTTGCAAGGAGCATCCAAAGTAACCATTACCTCGTCACAGTCGGCGCAGTAATAGGCAGGAATACGGTGACCCCACCAAAGCTGACGGGAAATACACCAGTCACGGATATTCTCCATCCAATTAAAGTAGGTTTTGTTAAATCGCTCGGGAACAAATTTAATATCGCCCTTTTTAACTGCATCAATAGCAGGCTTTGCCAAAGGCTCCATCTTAACAAACCACTGCTTTGAAACGCGAGGCTCAACAGTAGAATTACAACGATAGCAGTGACCTACGTTATGCTTCATAGGCTCGACTTTTACAAGGAAGCCGCCCTCGTCCAAATCGGCAACGATGGCTTTGCGTGCCTCGTATCTGTCCATACCTGCGTACTTGCCGCCCTTTTCGTTGATGTGGGCGTCATCGGTCATAACGTTGATAACCTCAAGGTTGTGGCGAAGACCGACCTCAAAGTCGTTGGGGTCGTGAGCAGGTGTGATTTTAACAACGCCGGTACCGAAATCCATTTCTACATAGGTGTCGGCAACAACGGGAATTTCGCGATTTACAAGAGGCAAGGTAACGGTTTTGCCGATAAGCGCCTTGTAACGCTCGTCATCGGGATGAACGGCAACTGCAGTATCACCAAGCAAGGTTTCGGGACGGGTGGTGGCAAGCTCGATATAGCCGCTGCCGTCGGTGATGGGATAGCGCAAATGCCAGAAATTGCCGTCAGACTCTTCATATTCAACCTCTGCATCAGAGATAGAGGTGCAACAGGTGGGGCACCAGTTAATGATACGCTCACCGCGATAAATAAGTCCCTTTTCATAAAGGCGGATAAAGACCTCGTTAACAGCCTTGTTGCAGCCTTCATCAAGAGTAAAACGCTCACGGTCCCAGTCACAAGATGAGCCAAGCTTTTTAAGCTGTTCAACAATGCGGCCGCCGTACTGACGCTTCCACTCCCATGCGCGCTCGAGGAATTTTTCTCTGCCCAAATCTTCTTTTGTTATGCCTTCCTCTGCCATTGCGGCAACAATCTTTGCTTCGGTTGCAATAGAGGCGTGGTCGGTACCGGGAAGCCACAAGGTTGCTCTGCCCTGCATTCTGCGGAAACGGATAAGAATATCCTGCAGAGTTTCGTCAAGGGCGTGGCCCATATGAAGCTGACCGGTGATGTTTGGTGGGGGTATTACGATGGTGTAAGGCTCCTTTTCAGGATCTGCCTCGGCGTGAAAATATCCACCGTCAACCCAGAATTTATACAGCCTGTCCTCAACTTTGGCAGGATCGTATATTTTATCTAACTGTTTTTGCATATAATGCTCTCCTCTCACAGTAGTTAAAACCATAGTTTGTCAAATATATATTGTATAATGAAGGCTCACTTTTGTCAACTGTTTTGGGGATATTTGTATTATAAATATGTTACTGTAAGCCTGCAAAAGAATCACCGTGTCTCAACTTTTTGCAAAGTGAAACACGGTGGTTACTTTTATCGTTCCCGTATTGCATCAACGGGGCGCTTTGAAGCTATTCGTTTAACAGGAATATAACTGGCAACAAATGCTACCAACAGGCTGACTGCCATTATAAGCAAAACCTGTCTTATTCCAAAATTGAGAGCAGTTACCAAAATACCCGTATATTCTCTCATTGCAAAATTAATGATTGATGTAGCAGCAAACACACCGATTGCTGACAGCACAAAATTTATTGTTGCAATTATAAAACTTTCAGCAAAGAATATTCTGAACACATCGTTGCTGCGGGAGCCAACGGCACGCAGTATTCCAATTTCACGCTTTTTGTAGGCAACGCTTGTGCTGATAAAGTTAGCAAGCATAAGGGCTGCAAAGATGGCAAATCCTATACCTATATAAACAAATACCTTTGAAAGAGTTTTTAGGGTTTCGTTAATTATATCAAGTTCGTAGGTAACGGCGTTATTCATTTTGTACCGTGTATCACCCGATTGGTCATAGCAAAATTCAACTGCCTTTTTGACCTGCTGCTTGCTTTGTGGCATAGCACAGACTGCATATCTGAATATTTCATCAGTGTCGGTAACCAAACGGTCATACAACGAATCAGGCAGAATAAATTCTGTCTTTTCGGTTTTTGCATCGGGCACAAATAAGCCTACAACTTTATAATCTTTACTTTCTTCAAGACTTGTTCCATCGTGAAAATAAGCATCAAAAACAAAAGTTTCGCCCTTTAATTTCTCGACTAACTCTTCATAGTCAAGCCTACCCTCATCCTTTAAGCATTTGTCAGCATTTATAAGAATTTCTTTATCACCCAAGCTTGCGGGGCGTTCAGCGTTAAACCATATAATATTATCGTCAGGCAGGTCACCGAGACGGCTAACAATATCGCCATACATAACCTCTGTGTAAGCAGATTTGTCCTTTTCAACAAGCAAATTTATATTACCGTTAAAGCGAGTGCAATACTGGTTGCTTATCATCTTTTGAATAGCGCCCTTGCCTACAAAAGCTACCGAGCACAAGCCCTCACGTCGTTCAATGTCAAGTTCGGTGCTGAGCGCATACAGAACTAAGCGGTCCGCTTCGCTAAGTCCAGCATCCGATTCAGCCAATTTTTCATATCGGTCAAAGTTAAAACCCGTATCAACAACTCCGCAAACGCTATATTCGGTGCCGTCAATGTAAAGCGTTTTGCCCAGCATATCCGCAGGTTTGCCTACTGTTTGATATTTTTTACCATCGGGCTTTTTATATCCCGATCTCAAAAAGGTATCACAGGTGTACAAGCTGATTGCTATTTCATTTTTTTCGCCGTTAGGCAATCGTCCTGCCGTAATCTTATAACCTAATTGCACAGTGTCCTTTTCAGTCAGTTCTGCAAAACCGTGGAACATGGTTGAACGCACCGAAGCAAAACCCTCGTCATCAAGCTTTTCCGGATCAAACTGAGCTGTAAAATTGAAATTGTTATTGTTGCTGTCAGAAGGTAAATAAACCCCTTTCAATTCAAAGCCGGTTGTTTTTTTAATACTGTCCAGCATCGGTTGGGAAAACTTCACGTCTTGCCAATATGAATGCCGTTCATCATACTTTATTTCTTGCTGCGGAGTTAAGGACAAATATTTAACATCTGTATCAATTATTGAATTTGTGCAGGCAGTGATATGGTCATATGCGCCAAAGGTATCTGATAGTCCAAACAGTGTAAATGCCACCACCGACAGAATTATAGTTATAACAAGACGAAGTTTTTTGTATTTTAAACTGCTTGCGCCCATTGCAAACGCCCGTTTGAGCGGAAGTTGTGATTTAATAGGCACAAATCCACCCGTCTTACCCACTTTAATAGCGTTAGTATCGGTAGGTGCAAAACTATTAAAAGAACTTGGCAAATCATCCGTCGTAAGGGTTACACCGTTTTTAACTGAATCAATGTATTGATTTATTCTTTCTCTGTCTTGCTCGGTCAAGTGATACCCTAACGGTATGCGAATGCTGTCGTTCTCAAAGGTTAATCCGGCTTCGCCCGACTCAAAACCGATACTGTCATCACGACTGACATCACTGACAACCCGTCCGTCTGCCAATTCAATTATGCGGTCAGCATATTTAAGTGCAAAGTCTCTATCATGAGAAACAACAATAACCAATTTTTGCTTTGACAGACGCTTAAGCGTTTCAAACACATTACGCCCCGTATTAGAGTCTAAAGCACCTGTTGGTTCGTCAGCCATAATTATTTCGGGATTTTTTACCAGTGCGCGAGCAATTGCTACCCTTTGTTTTTGCCCGCCCGACAGTTCGTTAGGTTTGCGATCACCATATCCGTCAAGGTCAACCTGATGTAATATTTCGTTAATTTGTTGGTCGGTTGCCTTTTTGCCCTGAAGTTCTATAGCAATAGCTATATTTGCGCCGACAGTAAACTCTTCAAGCATATTGTATTCTTGAAAAACAAAGCCAACGCAGGTGTTGCGGTATGAGTCAAAGTGAGATTGTTTGAAATCGGCTGTGGACTGACCTTTAATGAGTATTTGTCCGCTGTCACACTTATCCAATCCACCAAGCAAATTCAGCAATGTAGATTTGCCACTACCCGACTTACCAAGCAAAAACACCATTCCACTGTCAGAAAACTTAATTGACACATTATCCAGTGCGGTTACTGATACACCCTTTTCGGAACGGTAAATTTTACCTAAGTTGACAGTTTCAAGCATAATATCATCCTCCGTTAGTTTGTTCTGGTTGTATTTTATCAACCCAAATTTTAAGATTCAATTATTAAAACCATTAATTTTTAATTAACCTGATTAAAAAATATATTTTTAATGCAATTATTATGTATGTTATGCCGTTAATTGCATACAATATACGGTACAGAATCGTTGATAAGTTATTAACAAAAACAAAGGTTACTTAAAAAAGTTTGATTTTTTTGAAAATAATGCTTGCATTTATCTTTTGAGTATAGTATAATAACCCTTGCACTTGAGGTGCACCATATATCGCGGGGTAGAGCAGTTGGTAGCTCGTCGGGCTCATAACCCGGAGGTCGTGAGGTTCAAGTCCCACCCCCGCAACCAAAAAAACGCAGTCGACTTTGTCGGCTGCTATTTTTTTGGTTGCAATGAAGCGCACCTTACGGTGCATGAAGAACGAAGTCGCCTTTGGCTATGAAGCGTTGCTTCGCAACATTAAGAACGAAAAATGTGCGCTTTGCTTCATAGCGGCAAAGCCGTCGCTTCATATTGGCGAAGCCAATGCTTCATTTTTCATTGAAAAAACTAATGTTTTATACTATACTAAATATAGAAAGCAGGTGCTATTATGCGTAACGATAAATTATCCATTCAATCTATGGATTTTGCTGTTTCAATTATAAATCTTGTAAAATGCCTAAAAGAAAACAAGGAACATATAATTTCAAACCAAATTGGTCGCAGTGGCACAAGCATTGGTGCTAATATCCGCGAGGCGCAATATGCCCATGGAAAAGCGGACTTTATTGCCAAATTGCAAATAGCACTTAAAGAAGCAAATGAAACGGGATATTGGTTGGAATTACTTTTTAAGACCAACTACATAAACGAAAAGCAATATAAGGAATTAGATGCGGTTTGCACAGGACTTAGAGCAATGCTTATCGCTTCCATCAACACCGCTAAGGAGAATATGAAATGATGTCCGCAAATTATATAAGCAGCATCTTATTTGATGATAAATTAGATAAAAACTCATATCTGAATGATTTGCCAATTATAAAGTATTTGTTAAAAGAAAAAGAACTTTCCCTTTCTTCAAATGTGACCTTTTTTGTCGGAGAAAACGGAACGGGTAAATCTACATTACTCGAAGCAATTGCAGTGGCTTATGGATTTAATGCAGAGGGTGGTTCGAAGAATTTTACCTTTTCTACAAATGTTACTCACTCTGAACTTTTTGAGCATATTACTGTTGCAAATCGAAGATATGCTAAAGACGGTTTTTTCTTACGTGCCGAGAGTCTTTATAATGTTGCTACAAATATTGATGATATGGATAAACTGCCATCATTTGATGCACCGGTTATTGAAGGATACGGCGGAATTTCTTTACATAAACAGTCCCACGGGGAAAGTTTTCTTTCTATCGTTCAAAACCGATTTTTCGGTAACGGACTTTATATATTAGACGAACCTGAAGCTGCTTTATCACCAAATCGACTGTTATCTTTAATAGTTGAAATAAATTCTTTGGTAAAAAAAGATTCTCAATTTATAATAGCGACGCATTCACCGATTCTTATGACTTTTCCAAATGCGCAAATCTTAGAATTTTCGCAAGACGGTATTAAAAGCGTAAAATATCAAGATACGGAGCATTTCAGGCTCACTAAAAACTTTTTAGAAAACCCCGAAAAAATGTTGCATTATTTGTTAGAAAACAACGATATCTAAATCGGTGCAACTTGCCAAAACCAGAAAAAGCAGATGCATTTGCATCTGCTTTTTCGTTTTGGTTGCAATGAAGCGCACCTTACGGTGCATGAAGAATGAAGTCGCCTTCGGCTATGAAGTGTTGCTTCGCAACATTAAAAATGAAAAAGTGCGCTTCGCTTCATGCGAGCGATAGCGAGTGCTTCATATTGGTGAAGCCAATGCTTCATTTTTCATTGAAAAAACTAATATTTTATACTATACTAAATATAGAAAGCAGGTGCTATTATGAACAACAATGAAATGCCAAAATATATTTCTTTGAACCCAGGTGAAGAAGTTTTAGAAAAACATCGTGCGTGGCAGGGGTGTCCCACGATTGCACGAACAAAAGGTGGTCGCCTTTTTGCCGGTTGGTACACAGGCGGTATGTTTGAACCCTGCATAAATAACTACAATGTGTTAATACAAAGTGACGACAATGGCGAAACCTGGTCTGCGCCCATTATGGCGGTTTACAGCGACTACGATGCTATGCATCGCAATATTGATATTCAACTTTGGGTGGATGATAAAAATCGTCTTTGGGTTATGTGGACCCATTCGCCCTATTATATAGATTCAACCCCCGCAACCATAAAAGCACCCTTTGATTCCAACTATCACAAAGAATTCACCGGCATAGAAGTACTTATATGCAACAATCCTGATTCTGACGAGTTGGTTTGGGAAAACCCGCGTGTTGTTTGCGATGGCTTTCTGCGTTGCAAACCGATTATCCGTTACAACGGTGACTATGTTTTCCCTGCTTACGATTGGGTAAATAAAGATAACTATATGCTCAGAATATCAAAAGACTGCGGTGAAACCTTTGAAGATTTAATAGCAGCCAAGAAGCCTCAAAACAATGTTTTTGACGAAACAATGGCTTATGAAGTCGGCAAACGGCTTTGTATTATGGCAAGAACAGATTTAGGATACTGCCTTGAAGCTCATTCGGATGATGACGGAAAAACATGGAGTGAAACTGTTGAATACCAAAAAGCACCGTCTTCAAGATTTTTTATCGGTAGATTGTCAAGCGGCCAATTGGTGCTTGTAAGGAACGCTGCTGAGTTGTTAAGGGATGGAATGAAGGTTTGCTTATCAGAAGATGATGGAGCCACTTGGCCATACGAACTAATATTAGACACACGCATTATTCTTTCATATCCTGATTTGGAAGAAGGCGAAAATGGTGATTTATACATTGTTTATGACCGAGAGCGTGATAATCGCCTGCATCTAAATAAAGATACCTGGACTTCTACCGCCGCAAAGGAAATATTGCTTTCTAAAATTAACGTGCAGGATATTTATAACGGAAAACTTGGCGAAAACTCATATACAGCAAGGGTAATAAGCAAAGCAGAAATTGACACGGTAGAATTATAATGTTTTGTTGATATCTAAATCGGTGCGACGCGCCAACATTGCGAACCGAAAAAGATATCGGTTCGGAAAACCCCGAAACCACAGCGGTTTCGGGGTTTTGTTATGCCTTTTTTAAAGTGCAATTCAAAAGATATCATCTCCCCAAAACAACTTTTGAGGAGGATTTGAACTACTTAACTTGATAAAAACATAAAATTCTGTTACAATTTGCAAAAAGGTATTGACTTTTACCCAACGTAAAAAACTATAATTTCGGTGTAAATGGAGGTGTTTCTATGAAAATAAAGGCGGTATGCGAATTAACCGGTCTTACCGATCGCACGATTCGTTACTATATTGAAGAAAAACTGATATCTCCCTTGTACACCGAGAATTATTTGGGTCGTAAAACCTATAACTTTTCCGAAAAAGACATTAAAGACTTAAACGATATTGCCGTTTTGCGAAAATTTGATTTCACTTTGGAGGAGATAAAATCGGTAATCAATGACGCGGAAGCAAGTAAAGAAATTCTTTCCAATGTAAAAGATAGAACGGCGCAAACTGTTTTGGATGGTCAAAACAAACTCTTTGTGTTATCACAGATCAGTATCGAAAAAACTTATACAGTCGCAGAGCTTGCTGAGGCGTTATCAAAGGTCTCTTTGGATATGCCTGAGCATAAGGAAACAATTAAAACCAATATTCTAAAAACGGCATTGTCTGTTTTAAAAACAATAATAATCTTTGCGGTTGTTTGGCTGCCGATAGCGTTAAGCATATTTGTAGTCACCATTAGTATCAATGATTATCATTATCCCGTTTTTGAACCTATAATGATTGGATTGACAATTACTTCTTTTCTACCGTCCATAACGGTATTGATTGTGTCAAAAACAAAACTGAAATGGAAAAAGATTGCACTACGAATTTTGCTCGTTTTTTGTATTTTGAGCATACCCGTTAGCTTTTTTATGTCATTTGGAATTGTGTCAAAATCCCAAACAACAGATATTAGAAATTACCGTGACTTTGATGCTGATTGCCTTGCCAATAGAAATGTGGTGTTCCAAGAGCTATTCCCAAACTGGCCGCAATACTTTGAAAATGTAAAACAAGCAGATGGCAGTTATAAAACAGTTTATCTGGATTCGCATTATTATTATCACTACCACCAAGGATTTGACTACACCTACGACATCTATGCCGAGTGGCCATTGAGTGAAGATGAATACGCCAAAGAGGTAAAACGAGCAACTGCTGTATTTACAAAAAATGTTGAAAATCAAA
>JAFQWE010000002.1 GCA_017407645.1 Clostridia bacterium
GGTATGGCTCTTGGCCAGTATATAGCAGGTATGGGCTTCTCAAATGTAGGTCTCGGTATCGTACACTCAATGGCACATCCTCTTGGTGCGCTCTATGACACACCTCACGGCGTAGCAAATGCTATCATTCTTCCCACTGTTATGGAGTATAACGCTCCCGCAACAGGCGAGAAGTACAGAGATATTGCAAAGGCTATGGGTGTCGATGGCGTAGACGATATGAGCCTTGAAGCTGCACGAAAGGCTGCCATTGATGCTGTTAAGCAGTTGTCACTTGATGTAGGCATCCCTGCCGATCTTAAAGAGATTGTAAAGCCTGAAGATATCGACTTCCTTTCACAGTCTGCATTTGATGATGCTTGCCGTCCCGGTAACCCCCGTGATACTAGTGTAGAGGAAATCAAAGAACTTTATCTTAAGTTAATGTAATATAAAAAACGGTGGCAGAGATATTTCTCTGTCACCGTTTTTTTATATCACTTTTTAAGTCTTTTCTTTGCTTCTTCAACCGTTTCGCCCTCTTTTGTAAGATAAGCGTCAACAAATTTATCTTCTATTTTTGTATAACCTCCAACAACGGCATTTTCAATCTTTTTGTAACCGCCCACTACTGCATCGGCAATTTTTTGGTTAGCCTTAATGATTTTAGATTTTGCCATATCTACACCCCTCCCTCCAATAAGATTTATTCCAAGCAGGAATATCAAAATGCATACTGCAGAGCCTGTCAGAATATTAAACAAAATTATATTCTCGCTTGTCATTCCCTCAAAGGTAACAAGCATAGACCGTTGCAGTGAAAAAACAGATACAAAAGCATCGGCAAAGGAGATGTTTCTTAACGTTTTAGTGACGGGGGATAGGCTCTTTTTTGATTTCACAAGGTTGATGATAGCCAGCGTCACCTTTGTAAAGGCGTAAAGAGCAATGGTAATCATTACAATTTGATTATGCTTGGTGCCTTTACTTTCAACCGCTGACAGAATAACCACACCTATAAGGCAAAGGGATAACAGCAAAAAGAGTATACCTGTAATTCGTTTGACGAACTTTTCTAATTCTCTGTCACCTTTTGATTTTCTTTTGACCTGCAAAGAAGAAAAGCGCATTATGCTAAGCAGTGCATAATAAGAGCCCAGGGTGATGTACCACCAAGAATGCCATGCAAAACCCAAAGCACAGTGACCGACTGCAAAGGCAAAATTAAACAAAAGAGTTGTTCGGGTGTCTGCTAAAAACTTAAACCGCCTCATTTTATGCCTTTGATCATAGGAATAAGGCAAATCAGCATAACAATGCCAAGCATACCAACCAACGTGCCCCAAACGATTTTGCTCCACACAAGGCAAAGACACATACCAATCCCAAGGATTAACGCGCCTGCAACACCGAATGCCATCTGAAAGCATATTCTTGCATTAGGCTTTGGCAGGGCTTTGTGCTCCATTTTGCACCACACAATGAATGTAACTATTGCCATTATCAATCCAACAGCACCGAAAACCACACCCTCTGTAAAGGCGTTCCACTCAGGCAAAAGAGCCATACACATACCGAGAGAAAAGAAAATTCCACTGACAGTGCCTAAAATAAGGGTGATAAAACTGCTTTTTTTCATAATAGTTGCTCCTTTCAATAAAACAACAGTTGTCTTTTTAATGCAATTTTAGTATAATATCGGCGGGGATAAAAAACAACCATCAAAGCACCGACAAGTGTTGGAATAAAAAGGAGCAGTTATGAACGTAAAGAATAATAAAAGGCGTCGTGATTCAATTGAAAAGATAGAAAAAGCTTTCATTCAATTGCTTCAGGATAAAGAGATAAGCGAAATTACCGTATCTGAAATATGCAAAATTACCCAACTTAACCGAAGCACCTTTTACGCTAATTTTATGGACGTATACGACCTTGCCGATAAGCTTCGGGTAAAGCTTGAAAACGATTTTGGCCGTCTTTTCAGTGACCGCGACGATCTGACAGAGCATACCGGTGCCTTAAAGATGTTTAAGCATATAAAGGACAATCAGTTGTTTTACAAAACGTATTTTAAACTGGGCTATGACGAAAAGCATCAGGTAATGATATATGATACCGAACGAGCCCAAAAAGATTTTGACAACAAGCACATAAAGTATCATATTGAGTTTTTCCGCAATGGAATTAACGCTATAATAAAGATGTGGATAAATGGGGGATGTGTTGAATCCCCTGAAGAAATGGCAGAAATCATTAAGCAAGAGTATAAAGGCAGATAAAATATGCCAATATTCGTTGACAAACGAAGTCGTTTAATATAAAATAATATCATCAAAAATGAAAGAAGTGTGAATATGGGCAAATCTATTAAAGACATTGTCAAATTTATAAAAGACAATGATATTAAAATGGTTGACTTTAAAATGGTGGATATCAACGGTCAATTCCGCCACGTAACTATCCCTGCATACAGTTTTTCTGAAGAAACTATGGAAAAGGGTATCGGCTTTGATGCTTCTAACTACGGTTACGCAGTTGTTGAAAAAAGCGATATGGTCTTCATTCCTGACCCCGATACTGCTATGATTGATCCCTTCTGCGAGATTCCTACTCTTACAATGAGCGGTAACGCTATGATTATCGACTCTCCTCAAAACAGACCTTTGGCACAGTATCCCCGTAACATCGTCCTTGCCGCAGAAAAGTTTATGCGCGACAGCGGTGTTGCTGATGAAATGTTCATTCTTCCTGAGTTTGAGTTTTATCTTTTCGACCAGGTAGGTTGGGAAGTACAACCCGATTCAATCTCTGTGTGCCTTGACGCTAAGCAGTCATACTGGAACAGCTTTGAGCAAGGCCTCGGTCACATCGTTCCCAAGCAGAAGGCTTATCACATTGCCAAGCCTTACGACACTTCTTATGAGTGCCGCAGCGAAATGTGTCTGCTTATGGAACAGGCAGGCATTAAGGTTAAGTATCATCATCCCGAAGTTGCCGCTTCAGGTCAGTTCGAGATTGAGCCTCAGCTTGGCGAAATGTCCAAAATGGCAGATGCTACAATGACCATTAAGTATATTATCAAGAACACTGCCGCAAAATACGGCAAGAGTGCAACCCTTATGCCCAAGCCCATTTATGGCGAGGCAGGCAGCGGTATGCACGTTCATATGCTTCTTATGAAGGATGGCAAGCCCGTATTCTCTGACGATGCAGGCTACGCTCACCTTAGCGAGACTGCTCACTACTTTATCGGCGTTCTTCTTAAGCACATTGGTGCTCTTTGCGCCATTTCTAACCCCCGCACCAACTCCTTCAAGCGCCTTGTTCCAGGTTGTGAGGCTCCCGTAACCGGTGGTTACGCTACTTCTAA
>JAFQWE010000040.1 GCA_017407645.1 Clostridia bacterium
GGTAGTGCTTGATCCCGATGGCAAAGAGTGTGCGATCGGTGATACCGGCGAGATCTGCATCCGCGTCAAGGAAGGACAGTCCCCCTGCGGCCTCTTTATCGGCTACTATCTGGATGAAGAAAAGACCAAGGACGTCTGGTATGACGGATACTATCACACAGGCGACCAAGCGACAATGGATGAGGATGGCTACCTTTGGTACGTTGGACGTATTGATGACGTTATCAAATCATCAGGCTACCGTATTGGACCCTTCGAGATTGAAAGCGTTATTATGGAGCTTCCTTACGTTCTTGAATGTGCAGTTACCCCTGTTCCTGATGAGGTGCGCGGTCAGATTGTTAAGGCAACCGTTGTGCTTGTAAAAGATACTGAAGGAACGGATGAACTGAAAAAAGAAATTCAGGAGTATGTTAAAACTCACACAGCTCCGTATAAGTATCCAAGAATCGTTGAGTTTGTAAGCGAGCTTCCCAAAACCATCAGTGGTAAGGTAAGACGTGTAGAAATCCGTAAAAACGATATTGAAAAATTGAAAAAATAAGCACAAAAAAATGATGTGTAGAATTTCTACACATCATTTTTTATATGTTTAATTAGCCAAGAGTTGCGATGCCAAGCATATGCTGAAGCAGAGCCAATGAATCTCCGCTGTCAACTGTGCCGCTTTGGTCAACGTCAAGGTTGTATTGCTCATAAGCGGTGTTGCGGCCGAGCAATGAAAGGATAAGTGCGCTGTAATCAACAGCGGTAACCTTGTCATCACCGTTAACGTCACCTAAGACACGGTCTCTGTGCTTGATTGCCAATGCAAGATTTTCTGCCTTTTCAACCAAGGGCAGCTGATAATCGGCAAGAGCGTTATACATAGCCTCTGCAGTGTTGATTTCTTCATCGGTGGCAACCACCTTGCCACCTTCTACAAGCCCGTCAAGAGTGTCGTTAAGCTGGTCAACGGTGAAGGTGCGGTCAACGGTGTAGCCTTCAATATAAGAGTAACCGTTTGAGGTGGTAACCCAAGTTTCATACATCTGGAAAGCAACCTGTGTTTTGCTGAAATCAAGGTTAAGAGCGGTTGCGTCGTAGTTGATAACAACCGAGCCGTCGCGAATAACCTTAATCATTCCGTTATTGTAATCAAGCTCGTAGGCATGCACACTGTCAGGCGAGCCAAGATTTTCACTCTTTGCAAGAATCTGTTCTTCAGTGGGGGCGGTGGTGCCGTTTGCAGTAGCATCAAAGCCATAGCAAAGAGATGCATATGAGTAATTGTCGTTATAGTGATTCTGAATCAAAATACCGATGTCACCAAACTGAGCATATGTGAAGTTGTGCGCATAGGGATTGTATTTTTTGCGCAAATGGCTAAACTTAGCGGTGAATACGTTGCCAAGGTCAACGGTATCTTTAGCAACAATGTTGGATGAACCGCCAACACTGCCGATATTAAGTCGACCGTCAACAACTTCGCCATTTTCAGCCTTAACAATCCAGTTTTCAGTGTCAAAACCGTTGTCTATAAAGGTATAACTTGCATTTTTTGGTGTAACAGCCTTCAAGGTGAAATTCTTGAAATAAGCGCCGTAGCTGTTAACTACGTATCTTTCATTTAGCTTAAGTTTAACAGAAGCATTTGAGAAATCGTACTTGTCAAGTTGGGCTTTGATAACGATTGCGCCACTGCGATAAACAGTTACGTTACCGTTGTCAAAAAGCACGCGATACTCTTCCATAGCGGTGGTGTTGGGAGCGTCAACCTGTGCAATTACGTAATTGCTGTCAATAGGACTGGTTGAAGATGCGGCGTTGTAGCCATAGCACAGAGCAATGGTGTTGCTGTCACCCATACGGCGCATTGCAAGGCTAAGGTCACCCATTTGAACAACGCTGTAGCTTGCTTCAGCAAGGTTAACTTCGTTTCTCCAAAAATCAACGGCAACCTCAAACTTGTCACCAAGGTCGATGGTGTTTTTAAGGGTAAGCATATAAGCGTTACCGTCGTGCTTGTTATAAAAGCCGTGTTCCTCGTCAATTTGGTCGGTATGTCCCGTCCAGTCTTCAGCCTTAATAGCACCGCTATAAAGGGCGTCAAGGTCGTTTACATAGTCGCCTGTGGTGAAGGTGGTGGTGAGGACTTCACTCTCTTTACCGAAGAAGTCGATTGCCTTAACAGATGCAGTGTAGGTGGTGTTGGGCTTAAGACCCTTAACGCCAAACGTCTGTACAGGCTCAACTACAGTGTAGAAATAGTGACGCATTGAGGTGCTTTCAATAACGTCTGTGCCGTCGGTAACGGTCAACTTGTAAAGCTCAACGTTTTCATCGTCAAAAGCGTCGGGCAAATAAACAAGAGTACCTTCAACACCGCCGTCAGCAGTAATCTGACTGCCCTCTGCAAAATAAGGGGCTGCGGTAGTTGCTGCGCGACCTGCAAGGGTGTTGTCGTGGTCGGCACCGATGTACCAATCCTTAGCAAAGAAGTTGCCGTTTTTCATATCGTAACGGCGAACGCGGGATTCACCGTTTGAAAAAGCTTCAACGATGTAGAAGGCGTGAATTTTTTCAGAGCCTACAGTACCGTTGATAGCGGTTTTGTCATAATAAGCGCCTGCAGTTGAGAAGGAGCCGGTGTTAATAGCGGTAAATCCGCTTGCATCTTGATAAAGACTTCTCTCGTTGCCGATATAAGCGTGAGAATGGCCGGACCAAAGGATAGCGTTGGGATATTTGGCAAGGGTGGTTTTAAGCAGGTCATCCTTGTACTCTACGCCGTTGCCATAAGCCTTTTCACTGCCATACACGGTGTTTACTATAGGAATATGAGTAAAAACGTTGATAACGGCATTAGGATTTTCTGCTGTTGCAGCAGCAAGCTGTTGGTCAAGCCACTCAAAATCCATAACCTTGTTAACGTGGCTGGGCATTGAAATACCGATGAACTTAACACCGTTAATATCATAAACGGCATTGGGAGCGCATCCTACAACATCCTCAAAGCTTACGCGGTATGCGGCGTTTACCTCGTCGGAATTTGTTTTGTTACCATAATCGTGGTTGCCCATAGTAGCGATAAGCTTTGGAGCCTCACCCTCTGCATAAAGCTCGCCAAGCTTTTCATCAACAGCAGTGCGGAAATCAGAGAATTCCGCCTCTGTACCGTTGTTGGAGATATCACCTACGACAGCAATAGCATCAAATCCCTTATAATCTTGGGTTTGAGCATAGTCATAGGTAGCCTGAATGGCATCTTGAAGCACTGAATTATAATTGTGAACGTCACTGGTTACAAGGTATCGTGCCACAACAGTAGCCTCTGCATTTACGGTCATACCGCCAAAAACAGAGGTAGCAAGTAAAGCAACCAGTGTTAAAACGGACAGTGCCTTTTTAACGATTTTTAACATAAAAAACCTCCTGTTAATGTAAAATGAGATTATTGCTAATTACATTATACATTAACAAAAGGTTTAGCACAAGTTACCAATTCGTACAATTTAGTACTAAAATTTGTGCATTTTGTCACACACTTTTTTGTCTTTAAAGGTTCAAATCCGATTTGATTGCTTCGCTCATTTTTTGACGAACTTCTTTAACCTTTTCGTAGTAATAATAGTCAGGCTCGGTTTTAATTACCGAAATGGTGCAATCGGTAAGTGCAATGCAATAAAGCCCACTTTTTATATCAACAAAGATTGACTGACCTGTGTGACCGCCGTGACCGATAGAGCCAACGGGCATAAGCCCACCTGTAAGAGCGTAATCCTTGTCAACGTAAACAAAACCGATACCTCTTGCACTGCTCATACCCTCGGTGTGATTTTTTGCGGCGTTAAGTATAGTTTCGCTTTTAATAATGGGTGCGCCTTTGTTTATCAGCATTTTAGCATAGAGGGTCAAATCGGCAACGTTGGAAAAGAGGCCTGCATTTCCTGCTACGCCCCCAAGATGCTGACAGTTGTAGTCGTTAACGACGCCGCGATCACATTCCTCACGGTTAGAATTAACAATCTGCTTTGAGCGGTCGGGCAAGAATGAAGAATTGTTCATTCCAAGAGGCTCTGCAACCAATTTTTTAAACAAAAGGTCAAGCCTTTCGCCAAACACCTTTTCAAGTATTTTTCCAAGCAAGATATATCCCGGACAACTATAAAGAACGTCACTGCCCACAGGTACGTCAAGGGGAATAGAAAGAATACGGTCTGCTACGTTGCTATAGGTAACGTCGTCTTTGTCAAGTGGTTTGTGACCTATACCGATTGTGTGGGTCATAAGATGAAAAACCGTCCAATCCTTTTTGTCATCAGGGCAGTTGAAGAACTTTGACACCTTGTCGTTCAGAGATATAAGCCCCCTGTCCATTGCAATAAAGCAAAGAGACGAGGTAGCAACAATCTTAGTGACCGAAGCCATATCAAAAAGGGTGTTTTGATTGATTTCACCCTCTGACGAGCGATACAAATCACACAGAATTTGGTCACCCTTGCCGACCCTTACGGCAACGTTGTGCATAAATTCGTCTTGGAACAAGCTGTCTAAATAAGTGTTAAGATTTTTCAAAGCAATCCCACCTTTTGATTTATAGGGTCATAATAACACAAACAGCAATATCAAGCAATATTAAAAAACGGCACAAATAAAAAGATTTGTACTAAAAAACGAGCAAATTTGTCTTGACGGAGTTTTTATTGGTAGTATACTTAATTTAAGAGGTGAGCGAAATGATGAATAATGTATGGACAAAGGAAAAGGCGTGGGAGTGGTATAATTCTCGCCCTTGGATGCGCGGCTGTAACTTTATGGGCAGCGACTGTGCAAACCGCATTGATCAGTGGCAATCTTACGGCTTTGAAGAGCGACTTGAAACCGCCCGTAAGGAATTGGCACTTGCTGCCGAAACAGGTTTTAATACTATTCGCATTATCCTTGAATATGAGGTGTGGGAGCAAGAACACGACACCTTTTTTGACCGATTTGACCGTTATTTAGACGCTGCTTATGAGCAGGGCATTACTGCTATTGTGGTTTTGGGTAACGACTGTATGCGCCCCAAAGGTCCCGATTGGAAGCGTGACACGTTAGGCGAGCAGCACTATGATTGGGGATACCACGGTGGACGAAAGGTGTCGCAGCACGGCACCTATAGCGATGCCGGTTATCATCTTATGGATGAGCCGGAATTGGCACTTCGCCACTACGAAATGGTGCGAGAGGTTGTTGAGCGCTATAAGGATGACAAGCGCATTTCAATGTGGGACGTTTATAACGAGGTGGGCATGAGCAATCGAAAGAATATGTCGATGCCCCACCTTAAAAAGTTCTTTGAAATAATCAGGGCAATCAACCCCTCTCAACCCTTGACCTGCTGCGTGTGGAGCATACCCGATTTGGACGATTTGGACAGCATTTCAGAGGTGCAAAAGTTCGGCCTTGAAAACTCCGATATTATTTCTTATCATAACTATCAAAGCTATGAAGAAAACGTGCGAATTATAAAACTGCTTAAAAAGTTGGGCAGACCTATTATAAATACCGAGTGGTTGGCTCGTTGCCTGCACAATACGGTTGAGCAAATGTTCCCCCTCTTTTATCTTGAAAGGATTGGTTGCACCTGTTGGGGCTTTGTTGCAGGCAAATATCAAACCTATGAGCCTTGGAACTGTATATGGGATCAGTACGAGGAAAATCCTGATTTGGATTGGGATTTCACCAAGTGGTTCCACGATTTGTACAGACCTAATTACCGCCCCTACAATCCAAAAGAAACAGAGCTTATAAAACGCTTCTGCGAATATGCAGATAATGAATTTAATAAATAAAAAAGAACCACCGAATAATGCATGCACAAATCCAGTAAAAACACGAAAGCAATAAAAGAATATATCTCAAATCAATTAAAGCACGATAAGGAAACAGACCAATTAAGTCTTTTCGACCCGCGGGACCCTTTTATGGATAGTAAGTAACAGTTGCATAGCTGGCAGGCCAACAAAATGCGCACTTGTGCGCCGCCAGTATATTTAGGGCTATGAATGAAAATGAAATACCCCCGTTATACGGGGGAATATTTTTTTCTGTTGAAAAAGATGGCAATTACTGATATAATACCAATATTAACAAAAAAGGGGAGATAACTGTGGAATTCAGTCCAAACAGCACGTTTTTGTACATAGTTGCAATCATTGTTATTGCCTTTGTGCTTGTGCAATCTGTATACTTTCTTGTTCGCGCCTATCGTCAGGGCAAAAAGCTTGGAATGAGCACTGCAAAACTCAGAAAGACGATTTTATCAACCGCAATATTTACCGTTGCGCCTGCTGTATCAATTCTTATGGGCGTTGTAGTGCTTGCTAAGGCGTTGGGTATACCGCTGCCTTGGATAAGGCTTAGCGTTATCGGCGCTTTGACCTACGAGCTGCCTGCCGCATCGGCTGCCGCCAACTCCTTTGGCATCAAAGAACTGGGCGAGCTTATTACCGACCCCAAGGTTTACTCGGCTATTGCCTGGGTTATGACTCTTGGAATTTTGCCAAGTATTATTCTGCCTCCCATTCTTATGAAGGGTATCCGCGGCGGAATGGTTAAGATTAAGGGCAAGGACCCCAAATGGAGCGACATTTTTATGACCTCTCTGTTTTTAGGTATGATATCAGCCTTTTTAGGAGTAGTTTTTGCTCACATAAATGAGGGACTGAAGGGATGGATTCCATTCTTCGTACTGTTGGTATCTGCCGCAGTTATGGCAATTTGCGGTCTGCTTATTAAAAAGTGCAATATGAAATGGCTTGAAAACTATGCCATCGCAATCAGTATGCTTTGCGCAATGACCTTTGCGGTGTTTATCACACCCGTTATCGCAGGTTAAGGAGGGAAAGTAAATGAGTAACTACTTAAAAAAGACTGATACCATCGGCAAAATCTGGATATGGTCTGCAGCTGTGCTTGTGCTTATGGTTCCCGTGGCAATTTGCGTTTACTACAACTCTTGGCCCGAAATCACAAGCGTTCTTAAAGGACTTCTGGGTGTTGCGCCTATTTTCTGGACTGTGGGCGTTATTGAGGTTATAACCTACACTCCCATGCTCGGTATAGGCGGCACGTATCTTGCCTTTGTAACGGGCAACCTTACCAGTATTAAGGCTCCTGCCGCTCTTACTGCAATGGAAAATGCAGATGTTAAAGCAGACAGTGAAGAGGGCGAGGTTATCTCTACCATTGCAATTGCAACCAGTTCAATTGTTACCACCCTTGTTATTATTGTGGGTGTTGTGCTTTTCTCACTTGTTGCACCCGTTATTGAATCTCCCGTATTAAAGCCTGCCTTTGACAATATTCTGCCTGCTCTTTTTGGCGGATTGGCAGTAGTTTACGTAAGCAAAAATTGGAAGTTGTCCATTGTTCCGCTTGTGTTTATGGTTACACTGTTTCTTTGTGTGCCCTCTCTGGCAGACTCCGTTGGCATACTTGTTACCGTTGGCGTTATTGTTGCCTTGGTATCATCCCGTATTATGTATAAGAAAGGATGGATTTGATGCTCTGGGCATATATCGGTGGGGCATTAGGCGTTGCACTACTTATATTCATTGCAGTGATTTTAATCCGAACATTGAGATTTATACCTGAATCTTTACCTGAAATAAAGGGTGAAGATATCTCGCTTGACAATGAAAAAATCGTTGCCAATATGGTGGATATGATTGGCTGCCGTACTGTCTCAAACCGCGACGAATCCTTGGTAGAGTGGAGTGAGTTTGACCGTTTTGTCAATCTGCTTGGTGACAGGTATCCCACCGTTCACTCTGCTTGCGCCTTTGAAAAAATCGGCAAAACAGGTCTTTTGTATCATCTTAAAGGTCAGTCGGACAAGTCTCCCACCGTCCTTATGGCACATTACGACGTGGTGCCTGTGGATGAAAAAGGCTGGTCAAAACCCGCTTTTGAGGGAATTATAGAGGACAACTGTATTTGGGGCAGAGGCACCCTTGACACCAAAGGTACCCTTTGCGGAATAATGGAAGCTCTTGAGCATCTGCTTAAAGAGGGATATTGCCCCAAAAACGATTTATACCTCTCTTTTTCAGGTGAGGAAGAAATTGACGGCAACTCCTGTGCCGATATTGTTACCTATCTAGAGCAAAATGGGATTACTCCCGCAATGGTGCTTGACGAGGGTGGCGCAGTGGTCGAAAACGTTTTTCCCGGCGTTAAGAGGGAATGCGCCCTTATCGGAGTTGCCGAAAAAGGCGGCGTCAACCTTGACTTTACCATTGAGTCAAATGGCGGTCACGCCTCAACCCCTCCAATTCATTCCAACTTAGGCAAACTCAGTCAGGCGGTTACAAAAATTGAGGCAAACCCATTCAAGTGCCAACTTGCAAAACCCGTTGCCTTGATGTTTGACACCTTGGGCAGACATTCAAGCTTTTTGTACCGTATGATTTTTGCAAATCTGTGGTGCTTTTTGCCCCTTCTTGATATGATATGCAAGACGTCGGGCGGTGAGCTTAACGCTATGATGCGCACCACCGTTGCCGTAACTCGTATGGAGGGTAGCGATGCCTATAACGTCTTGCCGCCTCGTGCAAAATTCGGCGTTAATATGCGCCTTTTAGGTGACGACACTATTGACAGTGGGATGGAATACCTTAAAAAGACGGTAGCAAACGATGAAATAAACATCACCCTTGTTAACGGAATGAATCCCTCAATCTGTTCAGATACAAACAATGAGGGATGGCAGACACTATGTACTGCAATCCGCTCAACCTGGTCCGATGCAATCGTATCCCCCTATCTGATGATGGCTTGCAGTGACTCCCGTCACTACTGCCGCATAACCGATAAGGTTTACCGCTTCTCTGCTATGCGCCTTTCAAAAGAAGAACGGGCTATGATTCACGGCAACGACGAGCGTATTCCTATCGAAACGCTCATTAAAACCGTTCAGTTTTATGCCCGTCTTTTAAAAATGATATAGTATCAAAATAATCCAGATTAGCCGCTGAAAAGCGGCTTTTCTTTTTGTTATGAATTTTCATTGTCACCGTGCAAACCTTGTAATTAAGGTCAAAGGGCGTCTGCCTTATTTCAAAGGAGTCAATACATTCTATAGGCGCATTGCTGTCAAAATGAGTAAGCCTTTTTGGGTGATATATTCTTGCTTTTCTACCAAAAACTGCAAACCCTTTTTTAACTCCGTGCAATTTTATTCTTAATCGGTAAAGGCAAATAACGGCACCGCTTAAAAATATGATTGCCCACAAAAAAGCCAAATTGGGCATTTTATAAACAAAAAGCGCCAACAAAACAAGACAGATACCGGTCAAAACCAGAGGAATTTTCACTACTCTTATTTTTGCTCTTTTTGGGCATTTTAAAAAAACTCCATTTTTATCAAAAAAGTCAATATTATTTTCTATGGCAGGCAAGACCGACTCACCCTCTTGCTTGTTGCCGTAACCCCCAACGATAATGCGCAGGTTTTTTCTGCCGAAAAAATGCAAAACGGGGGAGCTTACCGCTACTGCGCAAGGGATGTTGTGGGTAAAAATATAGGCGTGACTGCGAAGCAATATTCCTTGCTTAATATGAAGCATTTTGCCTGACTGCTCAACACAGTGGCTTAAATGATGCACAATGGCTACCCCAAAAGACAAAACAAACCCCACCAAAATCAGACCTGCAATTGCGGCTGTAATGGGCGGAATAATCAGTCCCACCTTTTTGACGGTATCAGTCAGTTGGCTTAAAACCTCTGCGCCCATTTGCCGACCTAAAAAGCGCCCCAAATAATTGATTGCAGTGGCAAAAAGCAGTAACCCCGACCAAGCGGAAGTTTCTGATAAAGCAAGCAGTACGTTCTGCCAAAAGGACGATTTAACAGGCTCTGCACCCTTAAAGTCGGTGATACACTCAACGAAAGATTGGGCTTGCTTTTGGTTTACATAAAACTCAAAATCAGGCTTTTTACCTCGCCCTGCCTGAGTCTCAATGCTAACCTTCACTGCCCCGAAAAGCAGGCAAAGAAAAGTGCGCTGAGTATAGACGGCGGTAAGTCGGTCTATATTTATATTCCACTGATTTTTAAAAACAAAACCGTTATTTATAAACAACTTGCCGTCTTTTACTTTTACTGAAACGCTTTTGTATTCAAGCCTTGCCCACAAAACCGAAAGTATAGCACCCATCACGTCCCAAAAGGTAGCAGAAAAATTAACACCGTGCATAATATAACGGTAAATACTGCTTGTTACGGGAATAATCAGCAATGGTAAAAGCCGTTTTAAATACTTAAAAGCGGTCAGTGGATGAGGTGTAAAACTATTGCCTATCATATTTTGACTCCAGACTGCTGACTAAAAACAGGGCATCTTTGCGGCTAAGCCCGTTTATGCACAAATCACCGCCAACAAGACGAATTTTCACTGTGCAAATACCAAAAAGCCAAGTGATTGGCCCACAGCAAATTTTACAGTACAATGGTCGGCAGTAGGGGATGACGTGCCTTCTTTTTACAATAACTCCTTTGTAAACCCACAAAGCCTCTTTTTCAAGCACTGCTTTTTGCGATTTGAAAAGGATAGGCAGAAAAACCACCCACACAAAAATTAGCGGCACAAAAATCCCCACGCTCCAGGTGAGCGTGGGGATTTGATTGTAAAAATATGTTATTCCCAAAATGGCGGCAATGGGTAACGCGCCAAGAAAAAGTCTTAATCGCAAAACGCTTAAAAACTTTCGGGAAGGAGCAAAGGTCAATCAAATCACCCTTTGGGTATAACCCGATTATTTGCCTTTTATCTTTTCCCAATAGGCACAAAATGCCTGTTCATTTTTGTTGTCACCAAATTGGTAATATTTTGCGTCCTTAAGTATATCGGGCAGGTATTGTTGCTTAACCCACTTGTCAGGAAAATCATGTGGGTACTGATAACCGATAGCCTTGCCCATTTTTTGCGCACCTGAATAGTGTCCGTCCTGCAAGTGAGAGGGGATGCTACCCACCTTACCTGCCTCTATGTCTGCCCAAGCGGCATCAATAGCGCAAATACCCGTGTTGGATTTTGGCGCCAATGCAACCATAATTACCGCATCGGTAAGAGGAATTCTCGCCTCAGGCAAGCCAACCTGCAAGGCGGCGTCAACGCAAGATTTGACGATGGGTATAATCTGGGGATAGGCAAGCCCTACGTCCTCTGCGGCGCACACCATAAGTCTGCGGCAAGCACTGGGCAGGTCACCTGCAATCAGAAGCCGCGCAAGATAGTGAAGAGCCGCATCAACGTCACTGCCTCGCATAGATTTTTGGAATGCCGACAAAATGTCGTAATGAGCATCACCGTCACGGTCGTACCTCATTGAACTGCGCTGAGACAACTCCTCGGCAATTTCTGCAGTTACTGTGATTGAGCCGTCGTCATCTCTGTCACCTGAAAGCACGCACAGCTCAAGGGCATTAAGTGACTTGCGTACGTCACCGCCACAACCTGCGGCAATGATTTTAACCGCCTCGTCACTGATAGAGATAGCCGTTTGCATCTCGTCCGACAGATGCTCTGCGGCGCGCTTTACGGCAACCTCAATATCACCTGAGTCAACGGGCTTAAACTCAAAGACGGTAGAGCGTGACAAAATCGCGTTGTAAATATAAAAATATGGGTTTTCGGTAGTGGATGCAATAAGGGTAACACTGCCGTTTTCAATAAATTCAAGCAGACTTTGTTGTTGCTTTTTATTGAAATGCTGAATCTCGTCAAGATAAAGCAAGATGCCGCCCATAGCGGCAATGGAGCCAATCTCACTAAACACCTCTTTTAAATCAGAGGTAGAAGCAGTGGTAGCGTTAAGTCGGTGCAAGCGCATATCGGTGCGCTCTGCAATGATAGATGCAAGCGTGGTTTTGCCTACACCCGATGGCCCGTAGAATATCATATTAGGGATTTTACCGCCATCAATAATACGGCGAAGCGGTCTGCCCTCATCCAACAGATGATGCTGACCTACAACCTCGCTTATATTTTTGGGGCGAATTCGGTCGGCAAGCGGTGCTGACATATAATCACCATCCTTATATATCTATTTTACACCAAGCCGACTCTTTTGTAAACTGCAATCATTATTATGCTCACATCTTACATAATAATGTATTAAACAAAAGGGAGTGGTATGATGTTTTATTTGTTAAAATGCAATTACAAAAAGAAAAGAGGACTCTTTTCCCGACTTTTTTCATCGGGGATAGTAGTGACGGGTCACCGTACAAACTCGGTTAATTACTGCATTGCAGAGCTTTCCTGCACAAAGGGAATAGAGTGGAATAAAATAGTTTCCGTCGTCGGCAAAAACGAAAAAATCGTATTACCGCAAGGGGTAACTATACCCGAAAATATTCCCTTACAAAGTTATCCTACCGAAAATGCGGTGGGGCAGTTGATTGCTCAAGGTGCGTTGCAGGTGATAGAAAAAGCATCACAGCAAAATCACACCTTGTCGGTTATGCTGATTGATAAATCGGGCAAGTATACCCATCTTCTGACCCCTCTTATGAGATGTGCCCAAACGGTAACTGCAGTCACCGCAAGCAAAGACCAATACGAGCAAAGCGCACAGTGTCTGATAGATACTCTTGGGGCGTTTCCTGTAATAACCGACAACGCTCAAAACTGCTCTGTTACAAGCGTAATTATTGCACCCGACGGAATATCGGGTTGCGGTACTTTGCCGCTGCCTGCTATGATTTTTGCTCCAAGAGGGTGGGATTTTATTTCTGTTGAAAATGAAAACGTTAATCTTGGCAGTTTCGGTCAACTGCAGGGGTACAACAAGTTGCAGCTTGCGGCGGCAATCCTTGACAGTAAGGATGCAACGGGACAATTGCCCTATGCCGAAACAATGCTTGTAAGGGGCAAAAACGTGCCGTTGGATGAGCTTGCCCAAATGCTTATTTAACCGATAATATCCAAAACCTTGTGCAAGTCGCCAATGCGATAGTCAATCTTCAGGTTGTGGGGCGGTTGGTCAATTCCTCTGTCATACCAACAACAAAGGATACCTGCATTGTTGCCGCCAAGCATATCGCTTGAAAGGGAGTCGCCTACAATCAAAACTTCCTCTTTTTCATATTGACCGATTGTGTCAAAAACCTTGTCGAAAAATATTTGCGACGGCTTTTCTGCGCCAACCTCTTCCGAAATAAACACGCCGTCAAACAAATCAATTAGCCCCGATTTTGTTAATTTTCGGTCTTGTGCAACCTTTGTGCCGTTGGTAACGGCGTATTGCTTAACCTTGCCTTTAAGGGCTTTAATAATGTTAAAAGAGTCGTCAAAAAAGCATATGGTGTCACCAAGTCGCACCTGATATTCTGCGTTAAGAGCATCAAAATCCTCAAATTTAATACCCTTTAATTTGAAAAAGTCAACGAATCGGCCTTTGAGAATTTGAGGCTTGGTCAGTTCACCCGTCTCAAGCCGCTTCCAATAGGACTTGTTAATTGCGGAATAATCTTTAATATCCTCGTCGGTTACTTCGCCCAAATCAAAATGAGCCAGGGTGCTACGGATAGCCTCTTTTTCAGCGGCAATAAAATCTAAAACAGTGCCGTCAATATCCCAAAGAATAACCTTAATCATTTTTGTCACCTCTATACACCTATTGTAGCAAAAAGCGCATCCTTTAACAAGATGCGCTTTCAATTTTTTTAGTTATTTTTTAATTGGGTAATTTTTGATGGTGGTTGCGCGCTCGTGAGCGGTCTCAATAGTACCGTAGGGAATGTCAGGATTATAATTGCTGGGGCTAAATCCGCCTTCATAAAGGAAGGGACCGTTGTAATCGGCTTCTTCCATAGCGGTGATTAACTCTTCCCAATTGATTTCGCCCTCGCCGGCAAAATAGTGACGCTCGTCAACAAAGTCGTAGTCACTCATATGGGTGGTGATGATTTTATCGCCCAACTGCTTAACAAACTCAAGATGGGTGCCACCGTAAACGGTAAGCAGATGGTTAACGTCAAAGCAAACGCGCAAACGGTCGTGAGCAGAAACAAGCTCAACCATCTCTTTAACGTCGTGACCAAGACAAGTGCGAGGCAGGTCCTCAACACAAACGTAAGCGTCAAACTGAGCGGCAAACTCTGCCATTTCGGCAAGAGATTTTTTAGCCTGCTTCATAGATTCGGCACGGTCCTCGTCAGCAATAGGCTCTGCTGAGGGATGTACTACAAAACGCTTAACACCGTGCTTTGCAATGTTTGCAATCAGCTCTTTATGTACGGTTACGGCAAACTGTCTGCGACCGTCGTGAAGATTGGCAATGTTAATTTCGTTTGCAAAGGGCAGGTGGTAAGACATAACTTCAACTCCTGCTTTTTTTGCATTATCAACGATTTCCTCCCAATCTCTGTGCCAGTCAAACCATCTAAGACTAACCTCAACGCCCTTTACGTTTGCTTTTGCAAAGCGCTGAAAATTCTCCAAAGATGTGTCGCCGGTAGATATTGCTGTGGGCCAATTTTTGTAGTTGGTCATAAAAACCTCTCCTTTATATTACGGCAAGGCCGTTATTTATACAGTTTAATGCCTCCTTGATGCATATCAAGGCCGATTTTTTTTGCATCATCGGTGTGAACGTAGTAGTGACCGCTTACTGCAATGGGCATAACGTGGGGTGATTTAAGCAGTTCTTTTTCCGCTTGCTCAAGCTGAGATTTAGTGACACTGCCCGTAACGCCGATTGCTGCCGTTACGCTGTCAACGGTAAATCCAAAATTGCCATTACCATCCTCACCTGCAAAAGCACGAAGAGATGAAACGGCGTTGCCGTCATCGGCTGAAAGAGAGCAAAGGGCAATCTGATAATCGCCTGAGGCAAGACGGTTGTTTAGGGACTGGATTCCCACCGCCTCAATGTTTATAATTACGCCAAGCTGTTGCCATTGTTGAGCAAGACGGGCGGCAGTTACTTTAAGTTCATATCCCTCAGGATAAAGCATCGTAAGGGTAGGCATTTTGCCCGAATAACTTTTAAGTGCGGCAACCAATTTGTCGCGAGCGTTTTCGTTTGCTTTTAAGGTGGGTAAGCCATTATTTTTACTGCGGTAATCCTTCCCGTTTGCAGTAAGACGTGGAGCCACCACGCCACCAAAGACTTCAAACCCCGTAGGCAGTGCGTCGGCATAAGAATGGCTGTCCACCGCCGATTTTAGTGCCGATGCCACGGCAGAATCACCCACAACCTTTGCGGCAGGATTTATAACCACCATCCAAGCGGTATCGTTAAAAGCAGTTAAATCAAGGTTCGCCTGTTTAGCTTCGTCAATAGAACTGCCCGAAAGGGTAGACAGGGCAGAAATATCGTTGGAAAGGCTTTCGATTTTTTCGCTGTCTGTGGCGCCGTAGGTGAACACAGTCTTATTGAAAAGGGGCTTAAAATCACCCTTGTAATGCTCGTTTTTAAGAATATAAACCGACTTGTCAATGGAAGCAAGGTAATAAGGGCCGTTGCACACAATAAGCTCTGAACTCATACCGTATCGACCACCTGCCATTGTAAAAACATCCTCGCGGCAGGGCATACACATAGCCTTTGACAAAATTTCAGGCAAATCTTTTTGAGGGCTTACAAGCTCAATAACCACCTTGCCACCCTTATCATAAACTGCGGCAGTGGATGGGTCTGCTTCACCCTTAAGAGCGCTTTCGCCACCTTTAATGCAATAAAGCAAAGAGGCATATGGAGCAATAGTGTCGGGATTAAGGGCACGCTGAATGCCAAAAACAAAATCCTTTGCAGAAACAGACTTGCCGTCAGACCATTTTGCGCCCTTGCGCAAGGTAAAGGTCCAAGTGAGCCCGTCCTCACTTACTGAATAATCACTGCAAGCGGCTTTTTTAATTTTGCCGCCGTCAAATCTGAAAAGCCCCTCAAAGCAGTTACGCACAATGGCAAGCTCCTCACCGCTTTCGGCAAGCTGGGGGTCGATATTGACGGGCAGAGTGCCCATAGCAATTCTTACGTTGCTTGCTGAGTCGGAGCCACTGCAACCGCTTGCGCAAAAAAGCAAACACAAGCACAAAAGCAAAGATAAAATGCGCTTCACAACGGCTCCCCCCATCAATCAAAATCATTTGCTATATTATACACCATTTATTTTTTATATTCAATATAAAAAAGCAATTTTACCTGCAAAAAATAAACAAAAAGCCTCGTTTCAAACGAGGCTTTTAATCTTACTTTTTGTTCTTTTTAACCTTTTTGTATTTAACCCGTCTGCCCAAATCGTCCATAACCACTTTTTCAGGGGGAGTGAGCAATCTTTCAGGGTGGCGGATAAGTCTTGCCAAATCCTTCATAGCAGAGGCGTAGTAGTAGCCGTCGCAAATACGCTCGTCGGCAACCACCTTCATATTTATGTATCTGCGAAGCTGAGTATTGCCATCCTTGTCGATGTAATACTCACTTTCTTTTTTACCCATAGCCACAAAAACGGAGCAGGTGCCAAACTCATACAAATGGTGATAGATAGGACCGATACCGCAAGAGCCAAGGTCGGTAATAAACATACTTGCATGGAAAGGACTGGCTTTGTTTATAAACTTGGGCATAAGACCAATCTTGTCAAGATTGCGCATCAGGTCCACAAAGCCTGCCTTGATAAAGGTTGGTATTGCGCCAAGGGTGCGCGCAACCAAATCGGTAGCATTACCTTCCTCGCGTTTGTCAAAAACCTGCTCTTTAAGGGTGGTTTCCATATGATTTACTACCTCTTGCAGAGTGAACGTGGGCTCAAATTCGGGGGTAATAGTGGTTTCCTCATCATTTATGGATAACGAACGCTTAATGGCAATAGATATGGAATAGCAGTTGCGTGCAAATACCTTTTTGCCTGCAATAAAGCGGTTAAGACGGGGATACTGAGACATCATACGAATCATTGCCGCCATAAATATATGAAGCATACGTAAATTAGGCATACCGTTTTCGCGCTGTTCTCGAACAAATTTTTCAAGCTCGGTTATATCAAGCTTGTAATCAAAAAACACCTGTGAATCCATACGTGTGCGCATAATAGCAGGTACAATCTGATAAACGGCATCCATCTTTCTTATTCTGTAGCCGTCATAGCGGTCACCGGGTCGTCTTTTAGGCCATTGCATATCGTTTCCTCCTGATTTTAAGGCATAATTTGTCAAAGGGTACAAAAAATCAACATTATTATACACTATTATTAACTAAATGACAACTAATTTTTTTCTTGACATATATGATAAGTTTATGTATAATACCTTTAGGTGTAAAGCATTTTTACTTTACACACTTGTTTTCGGGGGTGTTGGGTTATGGCAAAAGATTTATCGGTTGCCACCTTGCTTGACACCTACGGCAATATGCTTACTCCCCGTCAGTGCGACGTTGTGGGCTATTACTACTGTGACGATTTGTCTCTTGCCGAAATTGCCGAAAATGAGGGCATCACCCGTCAGGCAGTGCGTGATTTAATCCGCCGCGCCGTTAATCAGCTTACTGAAATGGAGCAAAAGCTTGGCTTTGCTGCAAAAATGCAAACGGTCTACAGTACCGCAAAGGATATTCGCAAGGCGGCAGAAGTCGGTGACACGTCATCGGTAATCGGTCTTTGCGACGGGCTTCTTAAAGAATAATTAAAAGGGGGCGCTTTTATGGCGTTTGAGGGTTTATCCGATAAATTAAGTGCCGCGTTTAAGCGTCTTCGTTCAAAAGGCAAGCTTAACGAGGCTGACGTAAAGGACGCAATGCGCGAGGTGCGAATGGCACTTCTTGAGGCAGACGTTAACTATAAGGTTGCCAAGGATTTTACCAAAACCGTTACCGAAAAATGCATTGGCGAGCGTGTAATGGAATCTTTAACCCCGGGTCAAATGGTGGTTAAGATTGTTAATGAAGAATTGACTGCCCTTATGGGCGGCGAGCATACCCGACTTAATATGTCGTCAAAGCTGCCGACCGTTATTCTTATGAGCGGTCTGCAAGGCTCAGGTAAAACTACCCACGCCGCAAAGCTGGGCAAATTGCTTAAGTCAAAGGGCCACCGTCCTTTGCTTGTAGGTTGCGATATTTACCGACCTGCCGCTATTGAGCAGTTAAAGGTTGTTGCCGCGCAGGCAGGGTGCGAGGTCTTTGAACAGGGCACCCAAAAGCCTGAAAAAACCGTTAAGCAGGCAATCGCCCGCGCCAAAGATTACGGCAACGATATTGTTATTATCGATACCGCAGGCCGACTTCACATTGACGAAGAGCTTATGGGCGAAATCAAGCGCATCAAGGATGTGGCAGAGCCTGACGAAATCATTCTTGTTGTCGACTCAATGACAGGTCAGGACGCAGTTAACGTTGCAAAGGCGTTTAACGATTTACTTGAAATTGACAGTGTTTTGCTTACTAAACTTGACGGCGATACCCGTGGCGGTGCGGCACTTTCCGTTCGTGCTGTAACAGGCAAGCCTATCAAGTATGTTGGTACAGGCGAAAAACTTGACGATATTGAAGAATTCCACCCCGGCAGAATGGCATCCCGTATTCTCGGTATGGGTGACGTGCTCAGTCTTATCGAAAAGGCAGAGCAACAAATCGACGAAAAGGAAGCCGAGGCTCTTGCCCGCAAGCTTAACGAAAACAAGTTTGACCTTAACGATTTGGTTGCTCAGTTCCAACAAATTAAGAAAATGGGACCTTTAAAGCAGGTGCTTTCAATGGTACCGGGTATGGAACGTCAGCTTCGTGACGTGGATATTGATGACCGTCAGTTGCTTCGCGTAGAGTCTATAATCTATTCTATGACACCTGCCGAGCGTTCAAAACCCGAAATTATAAATGCATCCCGCAAACGCCGAATTGCCGCAGGCTGCGGTATGAAGGTGGAGGATGTTAACCGTCTGCTCAATCAGTATGAACAAATGAAAAAAATGTTCAAGCAAATGAAGGGCGGCGGCAAAAAACGTCACGGCAGAGGCGGTTTTCCCGGTGGCTTCCTCGGTGGCAATATGCCGGGCGGCTTTCCAAGATTTTAATTAGGTATTATCATCGAAAACGATGGAAATATATATTATTCTATTTACAGGAGGTGCGAAAGATGGCAGTAAAAATCAGACTTCGCAGAATGGGTGCTAAAAAGGCTCCTTTTTACCGTGTAGTTGTTGCGGATTCAAGATTCCCCCGCGATGGCCGTTTTATTGAGGAGGTAGGTTATTACAATCCTCTTACCGAGCCCGCAGAGGTTAAGGTAGACGCTGAAGCAATCAAAAAGTGGATTGGCAACGGCGCTCAGCCCACCGATACCGTTAAGGCTCTGCTTAAAAAGGAAGGTATCCTCTAATGCAAGAACTTTTGGCAACAATTGCTCGCGGCTTGGTCCGCAATCCCGATGCAGTTCAGGTTACCGTTGACGCCCCCAATGCCGAGCAGGTTGTAGTTTATCACCTGCACGTAGCAGAGGAAGATATGGGCAGAGTAATCGGTAAGCAAGGCCGCATCGCAAAGGAAATCCGCACTGTTATGCGCTCTGTTGCAAACCGTGCAGAACAAAAGATTATGGTCGAAATCGACTAATCTCCAGTAGCATAAAGGGGTGGCTTAATCCACCCTTTTTTGTTACAGATTTTAAAGCAAAGGTGATTTTATGATAAAATCCTTTTTAGAAACAGGCAAAATTACAGGCACACACGGTGTCCGAGGCGAAATGAGAGTGCACCCATGGTGCGATTCGCCTGAATTTCTTACCGAATTCAAGCGCCTTTATCTTGATGACAAGGGCGAGGAATATATAAAGGTTGTCCGTTCAAGAGCCCACGGCAATATGGTCATTCTTAAAGCAGATGGAATTGACACCATTGAGCAGGCAGAAAAACTGCGCAACAAGGTGCTTTATATTTCCCGTAAGGATGCCAAGCTTGAAGAGGGAGCCTACTTTGTGCAGGATTTGATTGACTGCAAGGTTATTGATGCTGATTCAGACAAAGAGTACGGCATTCTTTCAGACGTATCCCAAACGGGTGCTAACGACGTTTGGCATATAAAGACCGAAAAGGGCGAGGTGCTTATTCCTGCCATACCCGACGTGGTGCAGGATATTGATGCCGAAAAGGGCGTTATCACCATTCGCGCGTTAAAGGGGTTGTTTGACGATGAGAATTGATATAATGACCCTTTTCCCCGATATGTGCAACGCCGTCACCCACGAAAGTATTATCGGCAGGGCAGTAGCGGCAGGCAAGGTTGAGATTAACTGTGTTGATATTCGTCCCTACACCACCGACAAGCACGGCAGAGTTGACGATGCCCCCTACGGCGGCGGAATGGGTATGATTATGGCGCCGCAGCCTATTCACGACTGTTTTGAGGATATATGCCGTCAGCGTGGCAGTCGTCCTCATCTGATTTTTATGTCACCCCGTGGCAAAACCCTTACACAGCAACGCGCGGTGGAATTGTCACAAACGGAAGGCTTTGTTATTCTCTGCGGTCATTACGAGGGTGTTGACCAACGTATTATTGACGAGTTAGTGGACGAGGAAATATCTATCGGTGATTACGTGCTTACAGGTGGCGAATTACCTGCTCTGGCACTGACCGATGCCGTCTGCCGTATGGTTAAAGGCGTTCTTAGTGACGATATATGCTTTACCGAAGAAAGCCATTTTTCCTCACTGCTTGAGTACCCTCAGTACACTCGACCTCCCGAATGGCACGGAGTAAAGGTGCCCGACGTTTTGCTTTCGGGTCACCATGCAAATATTGAAAAATGGCGCCGCGAAATGTCTCTTGCCGAAACCTTGAAGCGCCGTCCCGATATGCTCCAAAATGCAGAACTTACAGAAAAAGACAAAAAATATCTGTCATTATTGAATAAAAAAGATTAAAAAGATGGTGCAATATGCACATAGCCTAACAAAAACAGCCTACTTATTGTCAAGTTATACAAGGCCTTGACTTGCGGTAGGCTGTGTTTTTGTTTACAAGATAGAACTTTTTGTATTAAAGCCGAAATTCGTTGACCTTAATAAAAGTTGTGGTATAATATGTTACAAAGGCGTGGTTTGAATATTTTGCCGCCTTTAACGGAAGAATAAAAGATAATAATTTAGTGTAAATGTGATTTTAGGAGGAACGATTCCAATGTGCAACAAAGAAGTTACAGTTAATAACAAGGTGGGCCTTCACGCTCGCCCCGCAACCTTCTTTATTCAAAAGGCTAACGAGTTCAAGTCATCTATCTGGGTTGAAAAGGATGACCGCCGCGTAAATGCAAAAAGCTTGCTTGGTGTACTTTCACTTGGTATAGTTGGCGGTGCGACCATCAAGGTTATTGCAGACGGCTCTGACGAGCAAGATGCAGTTGACGGTCTTGTAGCTCTTGTTGAATCTGGCTTCGCTGACTAATTTTGCAATTATTAAAACTGCGAACTTTATTAGTTCGCAGTTTTTTTATCTTGACCGATGGGTTTTGTGTTGATATAATAGAAATATAAAAACGAAAGGATGGTAAAAATGAAAAAGTTTATTGAAGATTTCAAAGCATTTGCACTCAAGGGTAACATTCTTGATATGGCAGTCGGTGTTGTAATAGGCGGTGCGTTCGGTAAAATCGTGTCATCATTGGTTGCCGATATCATCACTCCTCTTATCAGCCTTGCCACAGGCAGTCTTAATTTTACAGATTTAAAATGGGTGTTTAAAGCCGCCGTTGTAGAGGGTGGCGAAGTTATCACTCCCGAGGTTGCAATGACCTACGGCAACTTCTTGCAGGCTATCATCGACTTCCTCATTATCGCACTTTCAATCTTCATCGTGCTTCGCATTATAATGAATGCCGAAAAGAAACTGGCATCTCTTAAGAAGAAAGAGGAAGAGGCAGAGGAAGCAGCAGAAGAAATTGCACAAGATACCGAGATTTCTCTTCTTACCGAAATTCGCGATATGTTAAAAGACCAAAAAGCTGAATAATTTAGTCTTAATTTTGCCCGTGTGCTTGTCGCACGGGCTTTTTCTTTGCTTGACACACGCTTTTTTGGGGAATATAATTAAAGCATAAGTCTAATGTAGGATTGTGAATAATGAAAAAATATAACGTTACAGGAATGAGCTGTGCCGCCTGCAGTGCACGAGTAGAAAAGACTGTCTCCTCACTTCAAGGGGTGGAGTCCTGCTCGGTAAACTTGCTTACGGGCACACTGTCAGTGGAAGGAAATGCAGAGCCCCAAACGGTTATAGCAGCCGTTCGGCAAGCCGGCTACGGAGCATCCTTGGCTGCTTCTTCTCCACAACCAAAAACTCAACAAAATCAAGGCTTTAAAAAGCGTCTCATATCGTCTGCAGTGCTTTTGGCAGTGCTTATGTATCTGTCAATGGGCGGCGTGATGATGGGGCTGCCCATACCAAAAAGCCCTATAGTGATTGCCGCGCTTCAACTGATTTTAACCCTTGCGGTAATGATTATAAATAACACCTTTTTTATAAACGGATTTAAGTCGGCGCTAAAAGGCGCACCTAATATGGATACCCTTGTTGCAATGGGGTCTGGCACCGCATTTGTGTATAGTCTGTGGGTGACTTTTTCCATATTGTTCGCGCAGATTAAGGGGGATGTTGCCACGGCAACCCATCTTTTGCACGGACTATATTACGAGTCGGCGGCAATGATTTTGACCTTAATAACAGTGGGTAAAATGCTTGAAGCCTACTCAAAAGGCAAAACCACCGATGCGCTTAAAGCCTTGGCAAATCTTGCACCCAAAACAGTGACGGTTTTGATAAACGGGCAAGAAAAGGTTATCCCTGCCACACAGATAAAGGTGGGGGATATATTTGTTCTCAAATCGGGTGAAGGTGTAGCCGTCGACGGCGAAATAATTGACGGTCAAGGCACCTTTGACCAATCGTCAATTACGGGTGAGAGCATACCTGTCGACAAAAAAGCAGGTGACAGCGTTATAACAGGCACAGTTAATCTTAACGGATATATGCAGTGCCGCGCGCTTAAGGTGGGGGAAGATACCACATTGGCACAGATTATCCGCATTGTCAACGACACTTCTGCCACCAAGGCGCCTATTGCAAGAATTGCCGACAAGGTTTCGGGCGTATTTGTACCTGTGGTTATTGCTATTGCAGTGATTACAACGGCAGTCTGGCTGTTTTTAAACGCCTCCATAGGCGATGCCTTGGCAAGAGGAATTTCGGTGCTTGTAATAAGTTGCCCTTGCGCTTTAGGACTTGCTACCCCCGTTGCTATAATGGTAGGCAGTGGAGTTGGTGCTAAGCGTGGCATACTTTTTAAGCAGGCAACTGCACTGGAGCAAACGGGCAAAATCAAACACGTTGCCCTTGATAAAACAGGCACCGTTACAGAGGGCAAACCCTCTGTAACCGATATAATCCCTGTAGCTTGCTCTCAAAACGAACTGATGATTTTTGCCTGCTCTGTTGAGAGGCAAAGCGAGCATCCCTTGGCATCTGCGGTGGTTAAAAAAGCAGAGGAGTTAGGACTTACGCCTCAAACTGTTTCTGACTTTGAAAACCACGCAGGCGGTGGCGTTTCGGCAGTTTATATGGGGGAAAACGCTCTTTGCGGTAATTATAACTTTGTGGCAGAAAGAATTGAGATTTCTTCAAGCGTAACCGCCACCCTTGACCGACTTGCCGACGAGGGCAAAACACCTATGCTTTTTGCCAAAGGTGAAAAACTGATGGGTATTATTGCCGTCGCGGATAAGGTAAAGGAAGATAGCAAGCAGGCGGTTAGCAACCTGAAAAAACTGGGAATAAATGTTGTTATGTTAACCGGTGATAATTCTCGCACCGCAACCGCAATAGCAAAAGAGGTAGGCATAACACAGGTTAAAGCCGACTTGTTGCCCGACGGCAAGGTAAAGGCGGTAACAGAGCTTATGAAACAGGGCAAAACGGCAATGGTTGGTGACGGCATTAACGATGCGCCCGCTCTTACAGTTGCCGATATAGGTATAGCAATCGGCGCAGGTACCGATATAGCAAACGAGGCAGCACAGGTGGTGCTTATAAATAGCCGACTGGGTGACGTGGTGTCTGCCGTCAGATTAAGCAGGGCTACCCTCCGCAATATTCACCAAAATTTGTTCTGGGCATTTTTCTATAATGCGCTTTGCATACCACTGGCTTCAGGAGTGTTTGTGTCACTGTTAGGCTGGCAGTTAAGCCCAATGATTGCCGCGGCGGCAATGAGTCTGTCAAGCTTTTGCGTGGTAACAAACGCCTTGCGACTTAATTTTGTTAAACTTAATAACGTTAAAAAGGAGAAATTTAAGATGGAAATAACACTTAATATTGAAGGTATGATGTGCCCCCACTGTGAAGCAAGAGTAAAACAGGTGCTTGAACAGCTTCCTCAGGTTGCCTCTGCAGAGGTTAGCCACCAAAAAGGTACTGCCATAGTCACTCTGAAAGAAAATACGGATGAAAATCTGCTTAAAAAGGTTGTTACCGACCAAGGCTATACAGTAAAATAAACAAAAGCCTATGTGTGCAATTATCACACATAGGCTTTTATCTTTTTATACAAACTGTGGCAACGTATCCGTCAGGGCAGGGAACTTTCTCAAATCGGCAGGCTTCATCACTTAAAAAATCTTGCTTAAGCGCCCACCAAACACCATTGCCATAAAGCTTGCCGTAGCTTTCTGCGGCAGTCCAAAACCAAAAAAATTGCTCCTCACTTTCAAAAGTCGTTCCAACCTTTTGGGCAATCTTTTGTGGTATGTCGCAAATCTTTTCAATATCAATGCCCATAGGATGCTCTGAAATTCCGCAAAGCACCGCTTCGCCGCTATGACTGATTGAAACGTAATGTGACGCATCCTTTATAAATGGCTTGCCCTTTTCGTCGGCAGACAGTATTAGCGCATTTTCATCCATACCAAAATGCTCTTTTGCAAGCTTGCGAATAAGCATATCGGCACAAATGCAAGCACGCTTATCGGCGTCTGCGCGCATTTTATCACACCTTAGCCGTCTTTCTTCGTTCATAAGAGCATAGGCTTGGCTCAATTTTTCGTCACTTATTTGATTTGTCAGTATTGCTTCGGCATAAAAATCATTTTTCATCATAACTAAATAATATCACAGATGGGATTGATGTGCAAGTGCCTCTTTGCTTGACAAAGGTGGGTGAATGTGGTATCATATGGGTCTTGTAAGGAGTGATATTTTTGGGTATTGCTGAATTGATTTTAACTGCAATCGGTCTTTCTATGGATGCCTTTGCGGCGGCTATTTGTAAAGGACTTAATATGCAAAAATTAAATCATAAGCAGGCGGCAATCATTGCCCTCTTTTTTGGCGGATTTCAGGGACTGATGCCCTTTATCGGTTGGGTTCTGGGCAAACAGTTCGAGTCATATATTACCGATTTTGACCATTGGATTGCCTTTGTGCTGTTGGCGTTTATCGGCGGCAAAATGGTGCTTGAAGCCTTCAAAAAGGATGAAGAGGAGTGTGGCTGTTGCGACGCAGGCTTTGATATAAAGGATGTGTTTATGCTTGCCATTGCCACAAGTATCGACGCCTTGGCAGTTGGCATTACCTTTGCCACTCTTAAGATGCAGCTTGCCGAAACAGGTCTTGCGGTTATCCTCATTGCCGCAGTGACTTTTGGATTCTCCTACGGCGGCGTTGCAATCGGCAACCGTTTCGGCGCCCGATTTAAAAGTAAGGCAGAGCTTGCAGGCGGTGTGATTTTGGTGCTCATCGGCGTTAAGATTTTGCTTGAACATTTAGGCGTAATTGCTTTTTAAATTAAAGTGTAACTGCTCCCACTCAGGTGGGAGCAGTTTTCATATCCCGTAAAGCTTTGATAAGGGGTCTTGAAATAATGGAATGTGAATGGGGAAAAAGGTAAGCAGAATAAAGGTAAGGCCTATCAGCAACAAAACAATCAGTGAAAGAGTGGGGGAGAGCAGGCATTTAAACCTGTTTTTGATAAAAATCCATTCTGCAAAAAATACGACTGCCGCCGAAAAAAAGTATATAGTAATGTTAAACCAATCGGCATTAACTCCAAAAGCGCCCGTGTAGGTGTAATATAAGGTGGGGATGACCAATAAACCCAAAAGAGTCCCAAACAGTTTGCTGCACCAAAAATTTGGATATTTGTTTTTTAAAAATCGGCTTTCAAATAATGCAAATATCAGCAGAGGAGCAAAGAGCAATTTCATATGCTCCCAAATAGACTCGTTTACTGCCGAAAAGAGCGCAACAAAAGGGCTTTTGTCCGACCAGTCGTATAAAAAATGGAGCAAAGTCCCCGTTATCCCCGTAAAAACGAATCCGCCAATTTGCCAAAACGCCAACTTGTTTTTCATATCACCACTCCCACACTTGTTAGAAAAGCATATGCAAAATAGGGGTGAATATGAAAAAATAAATTTGTATTTACCCTTGACAAAACTCTGCCAATATATTAAAATGGATAGGTCGTAACGAGGTGTGGCGCAGTTGGTAGCGCACTAGTTTTGGGAACTAGATGCCGCAGGTTCGAGCCCTGTCACCTCGACCATATCGAGTGTTCATAACGGATTTGAGTTATGGACACTCGATTTTTTTGTAATTTCGAGTTTCTTCGTTATGTATGGAGCAGGTTTTTATGCCTGCTCTTTTGTTTTATGCGGATTTAGTAATATACTCGACTGCTACACCTTTTCGTGTGTCTGCTTTGTA
>JAFQWE010000041.1 GCA_017407645.1 Clostridia bacterium
ACTTTTGATAAGGTCTTTGTTTACAGATATATCCGTATATGAATCGTTTATTATCCGCACGATTGATTTAATATCTTTTCGTGTCGCTGTTACAATTTCAAAATCATCATTTGTAATTTGAGGTATTTTTTTGAGATTGTGATACAAGCGAAAATATTTTTCATCAGTATAGTCTGATAAGATATTTGCGCTAAAATCCTTATCATGCAGAATCTTCATTTCAGGCGGTATTGTTATAATTTTAGCCTTCCAATACGGAATAGAAAGAGTTCCGCAAGGATTATTTAAATATTCGGTAAGTGTAATCATTTTTGCTCCAATCAAACTTCTTTTTCATATATGTACAAATTATTTTCAGGGGATTTCTTCCCACTGTTCGCAAAACCAACCGCACTCCAAAACGGCTCACCCGTGACGGGATCAGCAGTCAACCAAACATTACTGACACCGTTTGCTTTGAATATATTTTCAAGATGTTTGTAAATCTCTCTGCCGTAGCCATTTCGTCTGTATTCAGGCTTTACATAAAACTCCATAACATATCCCCAACCGGGTCTGACATAACCTCTATGCTCCTCACGGTCAATCTTGCCATAAGTAAAACCAATTAAATCTTCACCAAGATAGCAAAGCTCCACAAATCTGTCTTTATCCTCAGACATACCGACGATACTCGCAATAAACTTTTTTAGTGTTTCTTCAGGAGTTTCTCTGCCTACATTACTGTCAAGCTCCCTACAATAAGGAAGCATTATGTTTTCAAGGAGTTTGAGATGTTTTCTTTTGTTTTTAACTGTTACAAATCTTAATTCGCTCATTACTTTACCTCTTTCATAAAATTAAAAATGCGTCTCTGACTGTGAAATCAGAAACGCATAAATCCGTATAAAAGAAGTATTATTCACAAACGGACAAAACGGTAGCTGACTTCACTAAGTAAATTCTTTTCATCATTTTGTCCACCTGCCTTTCAATTGTTTTTATCAGTATAGCACTGGTATTGTGAAAAGTCAATATTTTACAGCTTTGTCAGGTGTAAATAAAATAAACACTTTAAGTATTGTAAAGTTAGAAAATTGCTTTTTCAGTCGAATATTAAGCGTTTTTGTCAAAAATTGAAGCGTTTTTGCAATTAATCTTGCAACAGATGTTTATATAAATTAATATAATAAAGGTTATACGATGATAAAAAAGTTTTTTTATTTTATCCATTGTTGAAATTTTTACAAAACAGGAGGGTGGTTTAATGAAGTTTGATATGGGAACAATAATTGGTATAATAGGTATTCTTTTTGGTTTTTTAGGTTCGCTATTTTTTTACTTAAAAGGGAAAAAGAAAAAAAGATTAGTATATAACACAGAAACAGCAATACTAATTTCTGAAAGTTTGAGCAATTATGAAAATTTAAGAATACAATATAATAACGAAGATATTAAGACTTTAAATAGCACCAACATAAAAATTAAAAATATTGGTAATGATATTATTGAAACAGATGATTTTATTCCTGCAGTTCCAATCGTTATAGCAACTAGTGACCATTTTTTATTACAGGACACATCAAAGTATAATATCAATTCTTCAAATTCAAAAAATAGAGTTTTTTTAAAACATATTGATGAATCCCATATCGAAGTTTCTTTTGATTTTTTGAATCCAAAAGACGAAATTCAAATTACGGTGTTGCATACTGGTCAAATAACTATAACAGGAGATTTAAAGCAAGGTTCTGTGAAAAATTATTCGAGCAAGAAATATGAAAAAGAAACTGATGATTTAAATAAAGATATAGATATAACATACAGTATTTTAAATATGCGAAAAGTGTTTTTCTTGTTAATCATATTAATTATACTGCTTTTTTTATTCATCAGTATATTATATCCTGACATGTTTGGAGATAACAAAATTGAAATAATATCTTTGATGCTAATTCCTTTATCTATGCTAGTTTTTATGACACAAAATAAATGATATTGAACTTATGTCTAAAAAACTTTGAAAGTATAAAAATTGTATATAATAATCACAACCATCGGTTTTCACCGGTGGTTGTGATTTTATAAGAACAATGTTTCCTCATACACAACCTTCTTTACCCTTGCCTCAATATTTCCCATTCTCTGCACCCACTCCATCTGATTTCTCTCTTTTAGTTGTTCGGTTACACTCTCATTCGCTTTTATCTGCTCTATCAAAAGGTCATACATTTTGTTTGCCTGCTTTTCAACATCTGCACAATGCTGATAAAGTTTTCCTTGGGTGAGCAATAAGTTGAAAAATACACGGTTATGTTTTTCAAGATAATCCTTATGTAACATTCCCCATTTACCAAGCCTAACATTTGCCTCTTCAGGAGGCAGTTTGAGATTAGGAATAAGATAACCATTCACTTCACGGTATGTAATTTTCATTTGAGTCATCCTTTCATTTTTCTTAATTGTAATAATAGTGCTGATTTTTGTGTCAAAAACTAATTGTAAATAAATTATGAACAGGCGATTTTTGACGATTGCTTCAGCTGCAAATTTTTGAGTTTAAAAATGCCCGTAACCCCAGTAAAATAGGGCGTTTTCACCACCTTTCGTGTCGAAATTTGTGTAAGATTTTGTGTTGCTTTTCGCTTAATTTATGGTTCTATTTTAACATCTACAGGTGCCATTGCGGCACCCATATTGTTGGCGTCGGTAATGTTCATATCCACCACTCTGCCTAATGTGAAAGCCTGCACGTATGGACCTTTGCCGTCACCCACTATTGCGGCGCCTGAGCCTGTAACGGTCCACTGGGCTGTAGGAGGTCGCACTCCGCCATAATCAAGAGGAAATCGAAACTGCCGCTCAGCCGTGCAAAAGTGAGAGGAGGTAACCGCTATTGCCTTGCGAGCCACCGATGACTCCACCGCAAGAGACGCCATAATCAGTGACAGACTCATTGTGGAGCAGGCGCCGAAAACTCCTGCAAAGGCTATTTCAAAATCCTTAAGTCCAAAGGTTGAGCCGATGCACTGATTAAGCAAATCCCCTGCAAAAAGCATATCTATATCATAAGCGGCAAGGCGCGCCTTTTTAAGTGCAAGCTGCACCGCCGTTTTTTGCATCATACTTTCTGCCTTTTCCCAGGTCTTTTGCTCCATTGTGTCGTCATCGGTTATATAGTCAAAATAGGGCGCCATCGGGCCGTCTCCTTCTTTTGTGCCAACCACCGCTGCCGATTCAATTATAGTAGGCTTGTGTTCAAGAATGACGGTATATCTGCCTTGACGGTATGCCATTTTAATCACCTTTTTGCATTTTTCTTTATTTTTTATCGCAAAAGGGATTTTATGCAGAATTTGCTTTAAATAAGCAGGCAATTATGATACAATATTTGTAGGAAGTGATGTTATGACCGTTTATCCTGATTATTATAAGGAGTTTGAATGTATTAAGGGCGAATGTCGTCACAACTGCTGCATAGGTTGGGAGATTGAGATTGACAGTGATACCGCAGAAAAGTATAAAAGTGTAGGTGGAGAATTGGGCGACCGCCTTAAAAGGTGCATTGATTGGAATGAGCCTTGCTTTATTCTTGGTGAAAATGAGCGTTGCCCCTTTTTGAACGGTGACAACCTGTGCGACATTATAATTGGATTGGGTGAAGATAAACTTTGCGGCATTTGTGCCGACCATCCCCGATTTAAAAATGAGTTGCCCGACCGCACTGAAATAGGTTTAGGACTTTGTTGCGAGGCGGCGGCAGATTTGATTTTGAGGCAAAAGCACAAGGTTGGTTTGGTCTTGGACGGTGACTCCCCTTGCGATGACAGTATTATCAATTTGCGGGACGCCATAATAGACACCTTGCAAGACCGCGAGTTTTCTGTCTTTGAGCGATTGGAAAATATGCTTTGGCTTTGCGGTGAGGATAATTTTGTTGTTGATATTAAGAATTGGGCAGACCGACTGTATAACCTTGAGCGGCTTGACGAGGCTTGGACAAACAGAATAAACACACTAAAAACGCCTATTGATTTTGAGGGTTATGCCGACTACATAAAGAATTATGAATGTGAATATGAGCAGTTGGCAGTCTACTTTATCTATCGGCATTTTGCCAACGCGCCTGACGGTGACAGTTGCATTAAAAGAGCAAAATTTGCCGCACTTGCGGTAAATATAATCTACGCTTTGGGTGCGGCAGAGTTTACTCTAAGGGGCGAGTTAAGTTTTGACCGCAGAGTTGATATTGCCCGCGCTTTTTCAAGCGAAATTGAATATTCAGACGAAAATTTGTATACGATTATTGATAGTTTGTAAGAGAAAAACCGCCGATTGCTCGGCGGTTTTGTTCGTTTTTTATCCCTCCGTCAAAACCTACGGTTTTGCCACCTCCCTTTAGGCAAGGGAGGCATAGGTTACGTTCTGAAATCAGAGGGGCATTTGCCTGTTTTTTTGCGAAAAAGTTTTGAAAAATGGCTTACATCCCCAAAGCCTGTTTGTGCGGCAATCTCGGTAACAGACATTCGTGTGGATTCAAGCAATTCAATAGCCTTACTGATACGGCGTTCAAGCACGTAACTGTGGAGTGACATACCTGTAAGTTCCCTCATAACGCGGCTGATATAATTGGGGTGGTAACTGAATTTTTCTGCCAAAGTTACGTTGGTGAGGGTTTCATTTAAGTGAGCGCCTACATAGCTTATCACCCGCTCGGCAAGTTTGCTTTGGGCATCTCCGTCAGCGGTCTGATTTAATCGGGCACACTGCACAAGCAGGTCTTTAAGCAGACTGTCGCACCTCTCTCTGCTGAAAAGCATACCACGGGAATACTCAAGGTTGATAAGGCGCATCTTTTCCACAATGTCTCCACCTGCCATTATGCAAAAAGCGGTAGATAAGCTTGGAGCATCCTCTATTTCTTCACATTCTTCAATAAGTCTGCCTTTTGTAAAATCAGCAGGCTTGCAGGGTGGCACAGGCAGATGGTTATGCCGCGCCCTTTGGGTAAAATCATAGTTGCAACCGATAAAGGTCATACCCTCTTTATCGGGATGATAGGAATAGACCATACCTGCACGCCAACCGATTACACTGCCTCGCACAACTTGATAGCGCACACCGTCAATAGTGATTGCTCCGCTACCCGATGTGCAGACGAATATTCTGTTATCAAGGCCCACCGCACCATCCCACAAAGGAATGTTGGATTGCACCCGCGAATATCGTACAAAAGGCTGAATGTCAGAAAGGCGCATTTTATCACCCCAAAAGTTTATTTTTTACAAAAACTTTGCTAATTTTTATATGTATTATAACGGTGTTTGGAATTAAAATCAAGTAAAAATACAAAGCGAGGTAAAAAATATGATAGAAAGAGCAAAGCCATTAACCGCCAAAATATGTACTTTTTGTGTTGGTCACAAAAAATATTGGAGTCAGTTTGAAGGACTTAAAGAGACACTTTTAGGTTATCATTCAGATTTTACAAAAAAACTTAATAATTACAGTGTGGAATTCATTGATTTCGGTATGGTGGATTCTTCTGAACTGTCATATGAAATTGCAGAGAAAATAAATGCCGAAAATCCCGACGTAATCTTTTGCAATATGACCACCTATGCTACTTCATCGGTTTTTGCACCCATTATGCGCTACTCAAACGCACCCGTTGTGCTTGTTGCTTTGCAACCTCTTGAAAAATTGGATTGCTCGAAGGCAAACACCCGTATGCAGCTTGAAAACGACAACATTTGTTCCGTTCCTGAATTTATGGGAGTTGCAATCAGGCTTGGCAAGCAAATTCACGATATTATAAGCGGCACCCTTTATAATGACAACAAGGCAGACGAACAAATTTCTCAGTGGTGCTCTATCGCTCACGTGCTTCACTCGTTAAAGACTGCCCGTATTGCTGCTATGGGTCACGTTATGGAAGCAATGTATGATATGCACGCCGACTTCACTACCTTGACAAATGCATTTGGCTTGCACGTTCCCCTGCTTGAAATTGATGATGCAGTTGAGCGATTTGAAAAGGTAAGCGAGGATGAAATCAAAGCATTTGAGAAGATTATCAAGGCAGAGTTTGATATGCCTGAGCCTAAAAGCGACCCCATCACACGCAAATTGACCGATACCGATTTGCGTCAAGCCGCAATCGGTGCCGCCGCATTGCATAAATTGGTTGAGGATTACAACCTGACGGGTATGGCTTACTACTATGAGGGTAAAGAAAACAGTATTCAGCAAAAGGTTATTTCCTCTTTTGTTGTGGGTAACTCCATACTCAATGCAAAGGGTGTGCCTATGTGCGGTGAGTACGACGTTAAAACCTGCATTGCAATGCTTATTATGGACCGACTTAATATTGGCGGTAGTTTTGCCGAATTGCATCCCTTTGATTTTACCGCAAATGCTATTCTCGTTGGCCACGACGGACCTCATCACATCGCAGTTGCCAACGGCAAGCCTGCTCTTCGCAGTCTGCTAAAATTCCACGGCAAGCCCGGTTGCGGTGCATCGGTTGAGTTTAAGCTTAAAGAAGGTCCTATCACTCTGCTTGGCGTTGCACTTAACGGCGAGGGCAAGATTAAGTTTATCACCGCGGAGGGTGAATCTCAGGAGGGTGAAATTCCTCCAACGGGCAACACCAATACCCGCGGTGTGTTTGGCGAGGATACTCACGAATTTATCAAGCGTTGGTGTATGGCAGGTCCTACCCACCATTTTGCGCTGGGCATCGGTCATCACAGCGAAACCATTGCAAAAATTGCAAAAGTGCTTGGTATTGAGTGCGAGATTGTAAAATGATAATAGATATAAAAAACCGACTCAACTGAGTCGGTTTTTTGTCATGTTTATTTCGCCACAAAGGTGAAACTGTGACGATAAGCATAATCTTTTACGTGAGTGCCATCTTCGGCAATCATTTGCAGGGATGAATTACATCCCTCGAAGGAAGATGAATGAATTTTAGGTTCTTCACCGTCAGATGATGTCCACATCTTTTCAGCATTTTCAAAGGTTATACTCTCAAGAGAAGTGCAGCCATAGAACACGCGTGTGCGAATACGACACATATTTTCAGTAAAATAGAAGGATTTTAATGAGGTGCAATTCTCAAAGGTTCTTGAACTGAGCACGCTAACACCCTTGGTATAGTCAACAGTTACAAGATTTGCACAGTTCATAAAGACCTCATATCCCATGTAGGTTACTGTATCCGGAACATCAATTGAGGTGAGGCCTGTCTGTTTAAACACGCGGTGGCTGATAGTTGTTACCGTTGAAGGAATATCAATCTGAGTAAGTTTAGCGCAGTTGTAAAAGGTCAGCGAGCTTAATTTGGTCAAACCCTCATTAAGAGTAACATCGGCAAGTTTGGTGCAACCGTAAAACACTTCATAGCCCATTGTGGTTACATCTTTGCCGAATGTAACAGCGGTGGTGTGGTTAAGACCTTTAAACAGACGGTTGCCAAGATGAGTAATGCCGTCGCCGATTACTATCGACTTAATGTCAAAGCGGTGTGCAATAAAAGGGTTTACATTTCCCACATTAATGTAAGCATAGGTTTCGCCTGTGCCGATAAGCTTAAGTTCCTTTGTGTCAGTATTTATGTACCAAGCAATATCTTCACCGCAAACGCCGCTGATAATCATACTTACATCACGGATTTGACCACAATTATTACAATCAGCATCAGCATCGTTGTCATAACTGTGAACAGCTGAATCTATACAACTGTTATAATGCCAGGTTGCGTATGTTAATTTTGTGTTGCCTGAATTAATGATTATCTGATTTTTATCGGTTTGATTACCCTTATAATATACGTTTTTAAGTTTCGCGCAATTATAGAATGCCCCATCCCCAACAGTTGTTAAGCCACTTTCAATAGTTATATTTTCAAGAGATTTGCAATTATAAAAGGCATAATCATCAATAATTATTAAGCTTTTAGGCAAAACAACAGTGGCGAGCAAGTCGCAATAGTAGAAGGCGTATTCGCCAATGGTGGTTACACCATTACCAAACATCACATCGGCCAGCATATCACAACCATAAAAGGCATAATCGTCAATAGTTACTACGCTATCGGGTATGGTTATACTTGCAAGTGAATCACAATTGGAAAATGCACTATATCCAACAGTTACTACGCCATCAGGGATGGATATACTTGAAAGCGATTTACAACCATCAAAAGCATAGGCAGATATTGTTTTGGTGCCGTTTTTTATTGAGTAATCGGTTGCACTGCCATTATATTTAATCAAATGATTACCAATATACAGTGCATCATCCTCCCAATTCTCACTGTTATTGTAATAAGCTGTATTATAAAAAGCACTATTTTTAATGGAGGTTACACCATCATATATAGTTATACTTGCAAGAGATATACAATTGCGGAAGGCACCACTACCAATACTTGTTACCTTTTCAGGTATTATTACACTTTCAAGAGATGAGCAATAGGCAAAAGCTTGATTACCAATAACCCTTACTTTGTCGGGAATAGTTATATTAGTAAGAGAAGAGCAATTTTCAAACACGCTTTCATCAATTTGAGTCAAACGATTGCTGCCAAAGGTAACGTTTGTAAGGGATGTACACCCAAAAAAAGCAGATTTTCCAATTTTTGTTACACCGCTACCAATATATACACTCTTAAGGTTGACACAATCCTGAAAAACGTTAGAGCCGCCAATACTTGTAACGCTATCAGGAATGGTTATACCCGTAATCTCGTTGCAACCATAAAAAGCCCACGAGTCAATTCTTTTAACCGGATAACCATCGAGAGTGGAGGGTATAGATATATCGCCACTGACTGTTGGTTCAAATCCAGTAATGGTAGCCTCGTTATTAGTCACTCTATAAGTGTAATAACCGCTTGTCGCCGCATTTGCAGTCATTGCAAACACAGGGATGGTTGAGAACATCAACACTAAACAAAGTGCAATGGACAGTAGTTTTTTCATAATTTTATGCCTCCATATTAAATATGTGTAAATTTTACCACATTCCGTTTAAAAACACAAGATGAAAATGAATAGGAAAACTTTTACGCCTCATCCGTCGGCTATGCCGCCACCTTCTCCCACCGGAGAAGGCTGTAAAAAAACCGACTCAACTGAGTCGGTTTTTTGTTCATCTTATTCTTCGGGTTGATTCCAGCTGTGCCATACGCCTTGAACGTCGTCGTTCTCTTCAAGCATATCGAGAAGTCTGTTCATTTTGAAAATTGCCTCTTCATCAGTAAGGTCGTTGGTCATATTGGGCACGTACTCTGCCTCGGCAGAAATGAAGGTGTAACCCTTTTCGGTAAGAGCAGCGCTAACTGCATCAACTGCATTGGGGTCGGTGATAATCTCGAAAGAGTCGTCGTTCACGTTAAAGTCATCGGCGCCTGCTTCAAGTGCATCTTCCATAACGGTGTCTTCATCAAGGCCTTCGCTATCAATAATAATGATGCCCTTGCGCTCAAACATAAACATAACTGAGCCGCTTTGACCAAGGTTGCCGCCGTTTTTATCAAAATAGTGGCGCATCTCACCTGCTGTGCGGTTGCGGTTATCGGTAAGTGTTTCAACAACGACGGCAATACCTGCGGGGCCGTATCCCTCGTAAATTATTTCTTCGTAGTTGCTTGAGTCGTCGTTAGATACCTTTTTAAGCATACGGTCAATATTATCGTTAGGCACGTTGTTTGCCTTTGCCTTGGCAATTATATCACGAAGCTTGCCGTTAACGTTGGGGTCGGGACCGCCTGCTTTAACTGCCATTGCAAGTTCACGGCCGATGCGGGTAAAGATTTTTGCCTTTTGAGCATCGGTCTTTTCTTTTTTGCGCTTAATGTTGTTCCATTTGGAATGTCCTGACATAGAAAATTCACCTTTTCTTTAAATTTCATATTCAACCTATGTATTATACCAAAGGGCTAAAGATATTGCAAGTGTTTAATACAAGTTTGTTTTGCTTTGCTTTTATATTTTTCATCCACTCCCCTTTTGCGACAAATTTGTCGGTTTGGACAGGCTATAATAGGCTCATCATATTGGGTGGTGAAGTTATGAAGGAAAGCACTAACATACTTAACAAAACTAAAGAAAGTGTTAAAGGCAACCTTATTGCCAACAGAGTTTTTAAAATCACTATTACTGCCGTAATGGGATTTTTTCTTGCGCGAACGGCTCTTTTAGGGCAAAGCGTCCCATTTGGATTGGGATTTTGCGCCGGACTTGAGGGGGTATACTCCTTTGCGGCGGCTATTGGCAGTGGGGCAGGATACTTCTTCCCTATTACCGACCAAGGTGGGTTTGGATACGTTGCCGCTGCTCTTGCCATTCTTGCAATAAAGTTTGTTTTACAGGGCAAATATGAGGAGAATCGCAAGCATATTTTTTCTGCTATTCTTGGATTTGCCTCTTGCCTTGTTGCAACACTGCCTAATATAATTGCGTCATTTTCAGTTGAATTTCTTACAATAAAATGCGCCGAATGTATCATCTGCGGTTGCACTGCAGGTGCGGTCAGTATTTCTGTGGGCTATATTAAAAACAGAAAGCCTGCTCATATTCCCATTGGGGACAACCTGTGCATCATCACAACCGTGGGACTTTTGTTAGCCTCACTTATGTGGATTGAGTTTGGAGGAGTTAGTCTATCCTCTGTGTGCGCGGGCGTAATTATCTTGTGCGCCGCAGTTGGCGGCCAAGGTGCCGCAGGTGCTTATGTAGGTGCCATCCTCGGCTTTGTTACGTGTGTTACAGGCAGAGCGGAGCCTTGGATTCCTGCCGCAATGGCTTTAAGCGGACTTACTGCAGGTCTGGTGTCGTCATTTGCTCATATAGGTGGCGCAATGCTTTTTTCTGCAACGGGTATCGTTTACACCTTGCTTAGCGGAAGTACAGATTTATCACTGATTTATGAAACGGTTGCCGCAGCAATTATATTTATCTTTTTGCCAAAAGAATTTAGGTCAAAAATATCAGGAGTTTTTGCCCCTGCGGCAGAACTGCCTCGCCTTGACGGACTAAAAAAATCCGTCTCTATGAGACTAAGTTTTGCATCAAAGGCACTATGTGACGTTTCTGACACAGTAGAAAACGTTGCAAAAAAACTTGAAAAGATAGATAACCCTCCTCTTGAAAAGGTTATAACCTCGGTTGAGCAATCGGTGTGTAACGGTTGCTCTATGCGGTGCTACTGTTGGGAAGAAAGACGGGAAAACACCGTTGCCGCCCTTATTGGCAGAGTGCGGGGAGAAAAAGAGGCAAACCTTACCGGTTGCGGCAGACAGGACAGTCTTATTGCCGCAGCAAAAAAGGCTTACAGCGAGTTTTTAAGTCGTAACGAGGCTACGGGCAGAATAAGAGAAATCCGCGAGGCTCTTGCCGACCAATTCTCAGGAGTTGCCGACCTGCTTGCTGAGGTGGCGGACGAATTTGACCGCGAGCGTATTTTTGACCACGATGCCGCAGGTAGAGTTGAATCGGCGCTTCGGTCGGTTGACATAATACCATCCGACGTCGGTTGCGCCGTTGACCGATTTGGCAGAATGACGGTTGAAATCAGGGTGCTTAGCGGTGACAGGGCGCGTTTTAGCAAAATGACCATAATGCGTGAGGTTTCCACTGCTTGCGGCAGGGAATTTGAGCCGCCGTCAATCTATTCCTCCGGCAGAGGCACACTAATCACCCTTGCGCAAAAGGCTCGACTTACAGCAGACGTTGGGCTTGCAAGTATCACAAGCGGTGACGGAAAGCTGTGCGGAGACACCGCCTCGGTATTTTGCGACGGCAGAGGTCATAGTATTATGATGATTAGTGACGGTATGGGTACAGGCGGCAGAGCGGCAGTTGATTCTGCTATGGTAACCGGACTTATGGAGCGTATGATTAAGGCAGGCTTCGGTTATGACAGTGCTCTTAAAATTGTCAATTCCGCTTTGCTTTTTAAATCGGCAAACGAATCACTTGCCACCCTTGATATTTGCTCGGTTGACCTTTTTACAGGCAGGGCAGAATTCTTTAAAGCAGGTGCTTGTCCCACTCTCGTTATGCGGTCAGGTCGGGCAGGAATTGCCGAGTGCGCCTCCTTCCCTGCAGGCATATTAAGACAGGTTGCCTTTGATACGGCGGCAGTCACTTTGTCAAAAGGCGATATTGCGGTGATTTTTTCTGACGGGGTTAACTCAGAAGGCACCGATTGGATTGTTGACGAGCTTAAAAAATTTGACGTTGGATACTCTGCTCAGCAACTGGCAGAGAGCCTTGCCGACTCGGCTCGAAGACGGCGCACCGACAATCACGAGGATGATATTACCGTTGCCGTTACTATTATCAAATAAACCAAAAAACTCCGCCCGTTTAAGACGAAGCGGAGCTTTTTAGGTAGTCAGTTAGCAGCAGCAATCATTGTTGCAACCATTGCAGCCACCGCATCCACAACCACCGTTAGTGGTGGAGAGACCGTTGTTGCCGCAGCAGCAGAACAGTATGATGATGAGGATGATAATCCAGCTGCAGTTTCCGCCGAAGCCGTTACACATATGCGCGACCCCCTTTCCGAGCGGTAAGGGAGATTTGCTCTCTTTTGCCGCCCTTCGATATCATTCTATGTAAGGGTTTTATTTTGGTTACGGGATGATTTTAAGGTTGCACAGTAAATTGAAGAAAATTAAAGAAAAAATGAGATATGAGAAGTTATTTTTAAAATTCGGCGGATTTTGAATCGCAAATATTCATTTTTGACCTTTGTTGACTTTGACTTTCTTTGACTTTTGTCATAAAATATGATTAGTCAAAGAAAGTCAAAGGAGGCAGACTAATGCTTATCAGTGACCTTATAGCAAAAAGAATACTTGAGCTTTTAGAGGGTTCGGAAGACGGCATTACCGAAATTCAGCGCAACACCTTGGCAGAGGCTATCGGTTGTGTGCCCAGTCAGATTAACTATGTTATATCCTCCCGTTTCACTCCCGAAAAAGGATATATTGTTGAAAGCAAGCGTGGTGGCGGTGGATATATCCGCATTACAGAGGTGCGCACAGGCGCTGCTTCTGCTTTGATGCACATTATCAATTCTATCGGCAACTCACTTGATATGCGAACACAGCGCATTATCTTGGAAAACTTGGTTTTTCGCAACTTGATTTCATCAGGCGCCGCCGCCATTATGAGCGCGGCAGTATCTGACTCGGCTTTGCGGCAGATCGCCCCAAGCAGTCGAGACGAAGTCAGGGCATCCATATTTAAGCATATGCTTATGACACAGGTTAGATAAGGAGGCAAACTTATGTTATGCGATAAATGCGGTCAAAGAACCGCCACAACACACATAAAAACAAGTATAAACGGCATTGTCGAGGTGCATCATTTATGCCCCGACTGTGCAAAGGAGCATTCGGGCGGCAGCAGTGTGATGCTTGACAGTCTTATTGGCTCATTTTTTGGTGACAGTCTTAAAAGCCATCCCGTAACCGACAACCGCAAGCGTTGTGAGGGTTGTGGAATGTGTTTTGACGATATTGCTCAGTCAGGCAAGGTTGGTTGTGACAAGTGTTACGAAACCTTTTTAGAGCAACTGATCCCCTCTTTGCAAAGAATGCACGGCAGAAGCCGTCACGCAGGCAAAATCCCCAACCAAATTGTGATTGAGGAAAGCACAGAGGATAAAATTGCAGAGCTTCAAAATCAAATGCAAAAAGCCATTGAAACACAGGATTTTGAACTTGCCGCAAAGCTCCGCGACCAGATTAAAGAGTTAAAGGAGGATGCAGACAATGAGTAAGTGGTACACTTCTTGCGGTAATCAGTCTGACACCGTTATAAGCACCCGCATCCGCCTTGCACGAAACATTGCAGGTGTGCCCTTCCCCTCACGAATGACCGCCCAGCAACGCAAAGAGGTTAATCTTGCCGTTAAAGAGGCTATTATTTGCGACGAGAATAGAGCTAAACGATTTAAGTACATTGAGATGGATACACTGCCTGACATCACCGTTATGTCTATGGTGGAGCGTCACATTATCAGCCCCGAATTTGCCAAGGTGCGCGATAATAAGGCACTGATTTTGTCTGATGATGAGTCGGTAAGCATTATGCTTTGTGAGGAGGACCATATTCGCATTCAGGTTATGCGAGCAGGGTTATCTCTTGACGAGGCTTATGCAGAGGCCGACAGAATAGACGACATTTTAGGTGAAAAACTAAACTATGCCTTTAACGAGCGGTTGGGCTATCTTACCGAGTGCCCCACCAATCTTGGCACAGGTCTGAGAGCATCACTGATGCTCCATCTTCCTGCCCTTGAAATGTCGGGCGCAGTCAACCGTCTTGCCTCCACAGTAAGCAAAATCGGTCTTACCATTCGCGGCACATACGGTGAAGGCACCAAGGCAAGTGCTTCTATGTATCAACTTTCAAATCAGGTTACACTGGGCATTTCGGAAAAAGCGGCTATTGAAAATCTTAAATCCATTGCTGCACAGGCTATGGCACAGGAAAAAAGCGCAAGAGAAAATCTTGACCAATTCGCTTTGGAGGACAACGCTTACAGAGCCCTCGGCACCCTTAAATTTGCACGCATTCTGTCGGGTGACGAGTTTATGAAATTGATTTCACGTGTGCGTTTAGGGGTTGCAACCGGAGTTGTTGAGGGTATCCCCCTTGAAAAAATAGAGGAGCTTATTATCGACGCAGGCGCCGCTACTCTGCAAGCCAATGCAGGCGAGCCGTTAGACGCCACCGAAAGAGACCGATTGCGTGCAAAAATCATACGCGAAAGGCTGTGAATTTATGTATAAATTCAACGGATTTACCGAAAAGGCCAACAAATCCCTTAACCTTGCAATAGAGTCTGCACAGGATTTTGGCCACACTTATATTGGCAGTGAGCATCTGCTTATCGGAATTTTGAGAGAAGGCAGCGGTGTTGCCGCACAGATTCTGACTGCCAAAGGTATTATTACAGAACAAATTGAAGATGCTTTGACCGTCACTGTGGGTGTGGGTGAAAAGACCAAGTTATCCCCTGCCCAATTTACTCCACGGGCAAAGCGGATTATTGAAATGTCGGTTGCCGCCGCCAAAAGCAGAGGTATTTCCTACGTTGGCACCGAGCAAATACTCCTTGCCATTCTTGAGGAGGGTGACAACTACGCCGTAAGATTCATTAGTGAATTAGGGGGCGACTGCACTGCCATTTTAAGTGAAGTTATGAAGGCAATGGGTAACGGTGCAAAATCCCCTGAAGGCAACTCTACGCCTGTTAAATCAAAGGGTGAAAGCACCCCTACACTTGATAAATACGGCAGAGATTTATCCTTTGAAGCGGAAAACGGCAATCTTGACCCCGTTATCGGCAGAGAGGAAGAAATTCAGCGTATTATTCAAATTTTGTGCCGTCGCACTAAGAATAATCCTTGCCTTATCGGTGAGCCCGGTGTTGGTAAAACGGCAGTTATTGAGGGCCTTGCAATCAAAATCAGTGAGAGCGAGGTTCCCGAACTGCTTAAAGACAAGAGGGTGGTTGCCCTTGACCTTACAGGTATGGTGGCAGGCACAAAGTACCGCGGTGACTTTGAGGAAAGAATCAAATCTGCCATTGATGAGGTCAAAAAGGCAGGCAACGTAATCCTATTTATTGACGAGGTTCATACCATAGTTGGTGCAGGCTCATCAGAGGGGTCTACCGATGCGGCAAATATGCTCAAGCCTCAGCTTGCAAGGGGTGAGTTTCAGGTTATCGGCGCAACTACTCTTGACGAGTACCGCAAGCACATCGAAAAGGATGCCGCTTTGGAGCGCCGTTTTCAACCTATCACTGTTGGTGAGCCTAACGAATCAGATGCGATACTGATTCTTAAAGGACTGCGTGACCGATATGAAGCACACCACAAGGTGCGAATTACCGACAAGGCTATCGAGGCGGCTGTCAAGCTTTCGTCCCGATATATCAGTGACCGATATTTGCCCGACAAGGCTATCGACCTTATTGACGAGGCTTGCTCGCGGGTAAGGCTTAACAATATGACTCCCTCCACCGATATGAAGGATTTGGAGGAAAAAATCAAAAAGTTGTCTGAGGAAAAGACGGCGGCGGTTAACTCTCAGAATTTTGAGCTTGCCGCCCAAATCAGAGACAAAGAGGTCAAACTGCAAGAGGAATTTGACAGTCTTAAAGCAAAGTGGCAGGAGCAAAACGCACACGCTTCAGGTGAAGTGGGCGAGGAGGACATTGCTCAAATTGTATCAGGTTGGACAGGTGTTCCCGTAGTTCAGCTAACCGAAGAAGAGGGTGCCCGTCTGCTTCGCCTTGAAAAAGAGCTGCACTGCCGAGTTGTCGGTCAGAACGAGGCGGTTACCGCCGTTGCAAAGGCTATTCGCCGAGGCAGAGTAGGTCTTAAGGACCCCAAGCGTCCAATCGGCTCATTCATCTTTTTGGGTCCCACAGGTGTGGGTAAAACCGAACTTTGCCGCGCTCTTGCAGAGGCTATGTTCGGCGACGAAAATGCAATGATTAAGCTTGATATGTCGGAGTATATGGAAAAGCACACCGTATCCCGATTGGTTGGCTCTCCCCCCGGATACGTGGGTTATGATGAGGGCGGTCAGTTGACCGAAAAGGTACGCCGCAAACCCTATTCAGTGGTGCTTTTTGACGAAATTGAAAAGGCTCATCCCGACGTGTTTAATATGCTGCTTCAGATACTTGAAGACGGTGTACTGACCGATTCTCAGGGCAGACAGGTTAACTTTAAAAACACCGTTATTATTATGACAAGCAACGTGGGTGCCCGAATGATTACCGACAACAAGCGATCAATGGGATTTGGCACTGACTCTGCCGATAACGAGGATATTAAAAGCAAGGTTATGGAGGAGCTAAAGCGCACCTTTAAGCCTGAATTCCTTAATAGAATTGATGACATTATCGTTTTCAGCAAGTTAAGTCAAAACGAAATCGGTGAAATTGCAACAAAGATGCTTGAAGTTCTTAAAAAGCGCCTTGCCGATATGAATATTGACATCGAGTTTACCGAAAACTCCGTCAAAGCTATCAGTGAAGCAGGCTTTGACGCGGTATACGGAGCCCGTCCATTGCGCCGAGCCATACAAAACAAGATTGAAGATGCCCTTAGCGAGCATATTTTAGAGGGAAAGATTAAATCTGGAGACAAGGTTAAGTGCGACTTTGCCGACGGCAGTTTTAAGTTTGAAAATGTGGAATAATAAGTTAAAGGCACCTTAAACAAGGAACCGTTTTTATCCCTCCACCAACGCAAGCATTGGTCCCCCTCCCTTTAGGCAAGGGAGGCAGAAAAAAGTCCCGATTCAGTTGAATCGGGACTTTGTTATTGTGTTTATGATACCCAGACACCGCCGGCATTAAAATAGTACCAAGTATTGCTTATGTACTGCCAACCTGTAACCATATTTCCACCGTCAGCAAGGTAATACCAGGTGTTGTTAAGAAGCAACCAGCCTGTTGCCATATTACCGCCTTCGTGGAAATAATACCAGTAGCCACCGATGTTTTGCCAGCCTTTGACCATTGCGCCGCCGTTGTTAAAGTAGTACCAAGTATTGCTTATGTACTGCCAACCTGTAACCATTGCGCCGCCGTCGTTAAAATAGTACCAGGTGCCACCAATAAGTTGCCAGCCTGTCATCATTTGACCGCCATCTGCAAAGTAATACCAAGTTCCGTTTATATACTGCCAACCTGTCAGCATATTACCGCCGTCGGCTAAATAATACCAGGTGCCACCAATAAGTTGCCAGCCTGTCATCATATTGCCGCCATCTGCAAAGTAATACCAATTGTAGTTGATAAACTGCCAGCCTGTCAGCATTGCGCCGTAATCGTCAAAGAAGTACCAATAGTTATTGATAAAACGCCAGCCTGTTGCAGCAATATAGTCTTCGTAATAATACCAAGTTGAATCCTCTAATTTCCATCCCCACTGGGTTACTTCGCGAATTTCACCGCAAACATTACAGTCAACGTCTGCGTCGTCGTCATAAACGTGGGCAACCGAGCAAATGTCTGAAATATAAATATCTTCCCATTTTCTGCTGTTGGGGCAGTAGTTTCCGGTAAGTCTAAGCCCCATTTTTGCATTTTCAAAATTGGGATTTTCAATTTCAACAGACAATGATTGACTACCATCCAAAAGATCCCAAACCAACATATACTCGTCTAACAACACCACTACCTGCCCGCCATAGTATATAACTCCGTATTGACCGTTAGGTTCCTTATCCAACGGACAGCTTGCAATTTCAACACCGTTGTTAATCAAATATGCTGTGTATGTGTCGCGTATTTCATTTTCAATTCTATCGTTCTTTATGCGCAGTTCAAGGTTATTAGTCTCGTCACCGAAATATACGGAACACCACTCGCCATAATAGTTTCTGTAACCGTTTTTCATTTTCAAAGTGCCTAAAAAAACAAATCCGTTTGTAAGGTCAAAGTTTTTATTAGACCAAATTGTTTTTGTTGAATTGCCTGTTACAATTACAAATGAACCGTAATCAAAATCGGTATCACCAATCCAATCGGATTCAACAAACTCTTCAGGAACCCAAGGCTCTGTCAACGGCTCGCCCCTACTGCCCGGAATACTTGGAACATTAACGACAAGAGGTGACAAGGAAATGCTTTCCCACTCTCTGCCATCGGGACACCAGTTGTTTTCAAGTTTTAACCCAACTTTTGCATTTGTTAAATCTACTGCCAAGGGGATTTCTTTTACAGTATTATAACCGACAGACCAGTTGATATCGACATCGTTGAATGCGACACTAAACTTACCGTCTTCATACAAAACTTCATATTCCCCGTTAGGCAATGTATAAAGGTCATATGTTGCAAGCATATCATCGTTATGAACAATGCATGCAGTATAAGTGTTATCCTTTTCGGTTGAGCCTTCGATGCTATCGTTTTTTATACGAAGCTCAACTATATCGGTTTCAGAAGCAAAGTATACAGAACACCACTCGCCGTAGAAATTGTTAAAGTCATTCTTCATATTAAGAGCACCCTTGAATTTAAAGCCTGCAGAAAGGTCAAAACTTCGGGTTGTCCATATAGTTTTAGAATCGCGCATTGATACAACAAACCTGCCGCTTTCAAACGCATCGGTGTCACCTGTCCAATCAGATTCAACAAATGATTCAGGTGCCCAAGGCTCTGTCAACTGCTCGCCTCTTTGAGTAACGGCAGCGCTTGCAGTAACGGTAAAGCCCGATAATACTGTGCAAAGCATTGCAACAATCAATAATACAGACAGTGTTTTTTTCATATTTTGTCACCCTTTCTAAAGACATATTTACTATAAATACAATACGTCTTGTAATAATTATACCATTTTATATATAATTTTGCAATAAATTTGTACATTTTATGCAAATCACACAGTTTGTTCACTGTAAAATGTGAAAAAAGCACAAAAAACATATAATTATTACTCCTTGTATGATACGTAAATATTCAAAGGCAGAAAAAAACAGGATACCTGCTCGGCATCCTGCTTTAAAGTCTATTCAAAATAATTATTTAGCTACTACCAAAGCGGCGGTGTCGCGGGCAATCATAAGCTCTTCCTCAGTTGGAATTACGTATGCCTTAACCTTTGAGTCAGCGGTAGAGATCATTCCCTCTGCGCCGTGGATAGTTTCCTTATTAAGATTCTCGTCAACCTTAAGACCGATGAATTCAAGGCTCTTGCAAACTGCACTGCGGATATCCTCGTTATTTTCACCGATACCGCCTGTAAATGCAATAGCATCAACGCCGTTCATTGCTGCGGCATAAGAGCCGACAACCTTGATAATCTGATAGGTCTGCATATCCTTTGCGAGACGAGCGCCCTCGTGACCATTGTTTGCGGCATCAACAATATCGCGGTTGTCACTGGTGAGCTCGGAGATACCAAGAACGCCTGACTTTTTGTTAAGAATGTTAGACATCTCGTCAGGAGAAATGTTATCCTTCTTCATAATATAAAGCACGGCAGAGGGGTCAACTGCACCTGAACGGGTACCCATCATAAAGCCGTCAAGAGGAGTAAGACCCATACTGGTGTCAAAGCATTTGCCATCTTTAACTGCGGTGATTGAGCAGCCGTTACCCAAGTGGCAGGTAATAACCTTGGTACCCTCGGGCTTTACACCCATAAGCTCAATGCAACGGCCGCTTACATAACGGTGTGAGGTGCCGTGTGCGCCGTATTTGCGAACCTTATAGTCGCGGTAATACTTCATAGGCATACCGAACATATAGCTTTCAGGGGGCATAGTTGAATGGAAAGAGGTATCAAAAACTGCAACCTGAGGAAGCTCGGTGCCGAAGCACTTGCGGCAAGCACGGATACCAAGAACGTGTGCAGGGTTGTGCAAGGGAGCAAGTTCGCCCAATTCCTCAATATCGTCAATAACCTTTTCATCAATAAGGCAAGATTCTTTGAAAATAGCGCCGCCTTGAACGATGCGGTGACCGACAGCATCAATCTCGTCAAGAGATTTGATAACACCGTACTCTTCGCCTGTCATAGCATTCATAAATGCGTCAAAGGCTTCAGCGTGGGTAGGCATAGGAATATCGGCATCAAAAACTCTGCCGTCAGCAGTCTTGTGCTTAATATGGCCAGCGGGAGTGCCGTCGGCATTTTTGGTGGTAATGCGGTCACACAGACCTTTTGCCATTACCTTTTCGCCATCCATATCAATAAGCTGATACTTAAGGGATGAGCTGCCTGCGTTAACAACCAAAATTTTCATAAAATTCATCCGTCCTTTAAATAATTATTGCATACCGCGCCCGTTTGTAGTAAAATGAGCGTGGAGTAATATTAACTATAATATAATAAATCATATTACCGTATTTTTCAATAGTTATTTTGTACAAAGAGGTGAAGTATTTGCAAATTTGTGCCATTATTGCCGAATATAATCCTTTTCACAACGGCCACAAGTATATGATTGACAAGGTTCGTAAGGCAGGCGGCACCCACATTGTTGCCGTTATGAGCGGTAACTTTGTTCAGCGGGGTGACGTGGCCATATGCGACAAATACTCCAGAACACGAATGGCTATTGAGGGTGGCGCCGACTTGGTTATTGAACTTCCTGTTACCTATGCCGCCGCTACTGCTCAGCGCTTTGCACACGGAGCGGTAGCTCTGATTAAGGCGCTTGGGTGCGTTGACACTTTGGCTTTTGGGTCAGAATGCGGTGACCAAAAGCTGCTTGATAAAATTGCCGATGCTATTGATTTTCCCCAAGTGGTTGAGAAAATGAAGGAAAATCTGACGCTGGGTATGAGTTTTGCCTCTGCGCGACAGTCTGCACTTGAATTCTGCGGTTACGAGGGTGGCATTCTTCAAAACGCCAACGATACCCTTGCCGTTTGCTATATTGACGAAATTTACCGTCAAAACGCTTGTCTTGATAGGATGGCAATCAAGCGCAAAGGAGTTGGTCACGACGGTGGAGTAAAAGGCACCTTTGCCAGTGCTTCCGTCATTCGCAAAATGGTGGCTGACGGGGATAATTTTGCTCCATATATGCCCCTTGACGCCGCGGAAATTTTGCTTAAAAAAGTGGATAGCGGTCAGGCTCCTATGCTAATTGGCAGTCTTGACAGGGCATTTATGGCAAAGCTTCGCAGTATGAGTTTGGAGGATATCGCCAATCTGCCCGACATTAGCGAAGGGCTTGAAAACCGTATTTATAAAGCAGTTCGTGAGTGCGGCTCGGTCTTTGACGTTGCCGACGCGGTAAAATCAAAGCGATATACCCACGCACGAATAAGACGAATTTTGCTGTCTGCCCTGCTTGGCATTGACAAGGAGTTATACTCTTTGGAGCCACAGTACATTCGTGTGCTTGGCTTTAACGATAAGGGCAGAGAAATTCTTGCCGCCGCAAAGCCTACGCTTCCCATAATCGCACGGGCAAAGGACACGGCAAATCTTAGCGCAAATGCAAAGCGCTTGCTTGACGCTCAGTCGGTTGCAGACGGAATTGCCGTTTTATCGGCAGACAGTCCTCTGCCCCACCCCGACGACGTTGAGGTTGTTATCGTTTAAAAACTTTTGGAGGTTACAAATATGTCAGTTAAATGCAAGGTTATTGAAAATTATGAGGTTTTCGGCAAATGTGTTGAAATTACCAACGGAACTGTAAAGGCTATTGTTACTGCCGACATCGGTCCTCGCATTCTCTTTTACGGCTTTTGCGACGGTGAAAACGTGCTTCACGAGGACCATTCAAACAAACCCAATTGGCTTGGCAAGGCTTGGGATGAATATTATTATGAGGGCGCCAAAGCTTATATCTATGGCGGTCACAGAATTTGGGCAACTCCTGAGGGCGCACCCGAAACCTATTATCCCGATAACGAGCCTCTTACCGTTGAATACACCCAAAGCGGTGCTATATTCACTGCTCCCCCACAGATAAAAAATGATATTCAGGTATCAATTGAAATCCGTATGGCAGACAGTGGCGCCGATATGGAGGTGTTCAACCGCATTAAAAACGTTGGCACTGCCGACAAGGAGTTTGCCGTTTGGACTATTTCGGTTATGCAGCACGGCGGACTTGAAATATTCCCCCAAAACACCAACGATACGGGATATTTGCACAACCGCGTAATCTCACTTTGGTCATACACTAATCCCAACGATTACAGATTTTACAACGGCAAAAAGTATATGACCGTTAAGCAGGACCCTGCTGCCCCCTGTGCTTTTAAGATGGGCACCAACAACCGTAGCGGCGCGGCTATCTATTGTGCTAAGGATACTGTTTTCATCAAAACAAGAGACGTTGACCACGACAACCTTACCTATCCCGACGGCAACGTTTCTTTTGAAACCTACACCGCTTCAGGCGTCCTTGAGCTTGAGATGATGGATGCCGTTAAGGTGGTTGCTCCCGGTGCTACCAGCGAGCTTAAGGAAAATTGGAGCCTTAAAGCAAACCCCGGCACTCCCGATGCTAGAAGCGACGATGAGCTTGACGCTTTCTGGAAAAAGATTATGGGGTAAACCTACAAAGAAATCATCGGCAACGAGAATTATGTAGGAGGGTTTGCTTATGGCAAATTCTAAAGCAAAAAAGATTCTTTTAAACGTTGTTACCCCAATCGCCATTGTTTTAGCCGCTGTCTTTACTTTTTGGTATGTTGATAGTCTGCGCCCCCATAATCAAATAAAAAACTATGCGCTTAAGTACTATGAAGATACGGCTCAGGTGAAACAACTTTTTTATGATAATAAAGAGCTTTTTGATGCTGCTGCAAACATCTTCACAGATGAAGATTTTGTCAAAAAAGGGATAAGAGGCGACGGTGGAAAGGGCTCACTGAATGTTGATGTTGGCAAAAATATATATTTGCTCAACAAAAAGCAGCAAAAAATAATGATTGATTTTTATAAAAGCATAAGACCGATATATATTCAACTTAATGGTACAACAACGGTTGAAATCTGTCTTAGAGGAACATTTGACGGTAAAGATACAAACGAGTGTTACGTTTTAAAATGCTGTTTTACCGATGAGGCTTACAAAACATCCCTTGAATCCTTTGAATATCGTGATTGGTATATAGATATAGAACAGTTGGATGATAAATGGATTTTTGCGAAATCAGTTTAAGATACCGATTAACATTAAAGAGCGAGTTCGATTGAACTCGCTCTTTTTCACCCTCTCCGTCGGCTATGCCGCCACCTCTCTCAAAGGGCGAGGCAGCAAAAAACTCCGCAGTAGTTACTGCGGAGTTTTGAATTTTAATTATTCCTCGAAATACTTCATTGCCATCAATTCATCATCAATAGCGGCAATTTGAGTTTGCATAATGTTATAGGAGTGGAGGCCGCACTTGTGAGCGATGCCGTTATCTTCCATAACCTTTTTAAGTTGTTCGTTTGCCTTGTAAAGTGCATCCAAAGCTTCGCGAACGTTGAAGCGACCGGGAGAGGTAGGTGCAGGTGGCCAACGGGCATCAGATACATATGCGGTAGTGATGCTCTTAAGCACTGCGTTCATACCCTTATCGTCCCAAATATCCTTGCCCAAATCCTTTGCAACTGCCTTGAGTGCATCGTACATTGCGCGGCAAACGGGGTCAAGAATGCGAGAATAGGGAGTGTTTGCCCAAGCACGTGATGTGCCGCCGTGCCATGCACAGCCATTCTCAATCTTATCGAAGTCGTCAATTTCAACTGCTTCGTACTTTTCAACTGCCATAGAGGGAGTGAGGAACTCAAAGCCCATATCCTTAGCAGAAGCAAGAATCTGCTCAAAGCGGTCAACGCTGGCAGGCTCTGACTCAAAGAAGCGTGCCTGACCGAACTGCTTAACGTAGAAGTAAGCGGTGGTGCCAACATACTCTGCATCCTCTGCATAAGGCATAAGGAAGCCGCCCTTGTCGGCAATTCTTGCCTGCCACTTGCCCATAACCTCGCGAACTTCTTCAATAGTTACGGGGTTGGGACGGTTGCCCTCGGTTGCGCCCATAAGGTACCAAAGCATAATGTTGCACATCATATCGCTGCGGAGAATAACCTTAAGACCGTTAGGAAGAACACCGGGGTGGGTGTACTTGGCAAGCAATGAGGGGTCGTTAGCAATAATATCTTCAAGTTTGAAAAGCTCGTTCTTGTTAGAGTGACCGCGAACATCGAAACGCAAACCGGTCTTTTCTCTTACACCCTCAACAGAGGACAAGAAGTAGCTGTCGGCATCGGCAATGAGGATTTCAAAGCCTGCCTTTTTGTAAATTTCAGGAATGTAGGAAGCCCAAGAGCATTCGGGGTTCCAACCTGCTACGGGACGAACACCTGTAAGTCTTTCCCAAGTGTTAAGGCCCTCAACCAATGAACGATAGCTGATTTCGGGGTCGATGTTACCAAGCATAATGTGGGTTTGGGGTGATGCAACAGGCTCGATTCTGCCTGCCTTGATGCCATCAACAAGCTTTTTCATAACATCGGGAGTTTGCTCTGCAACGATTTCAAGAGTTTCACCTGATGCTTCGAAAGCAAGCTTTATGTCAAGCTTTTCTGCAATGTCATAAATTTTCTCGTAAGATTCCTTAGCAACCCAAGCGCGCTTTTCGATGGGAAGCTGTGAGTACTGCAGGTTGCCGTGGGGCATAAACAGTATTCCATTTTTCATTTTTAACTCTCCTTTATAGATGGGTTATATGGATTATAGCACCATTTTTATTATTTGTAAACAGTAAAAAGTATAATTTTTTACACAAAAAGTCACTTATTTTTTGATTTTTTGATTTTTGTCAAAGATTTTATAGTTTTTACATACGTGAATTGTTGATTTTGATTTTTTAATGTGGTATACTTGGGTTAATTTAAAAACGAAAGGTTGTTTTTTATGCGTAAACTTATTTGTATTTTATTACTGTGCTGTTTTTTACTTTGCTCTTGCGGAACTGACGGTGGCGACGCCTCCTCTAACCTGTCAAGCAAAGGAAATTCATCCACTTCCTCAAAGGTACAGTCGGAAGTTCAGTCGGAAGCTCAGTCAAAAGAGCCCGTTGTTCCTGCCGTTAACGATTATTCCGAGCGTACTTATATGATTATCGATATTCTTGACTATCTTAAATTAGACGGCAGATATAAGGAGAAAAAGGACGACTTAAATAAGTACACAGGCATAACCTACGACAATGCTTACAACTGCATTTCTTTTGTTGCCGATTGTGAGGGCGACGTTACTCTTAGCCTTGACGTAAAGCTTTTTAACGCCGATAAGGAAGGCTGGCGCGACCGCTACTTTACCGTTTATATTGACGGTGTTCGTCAGGAAGAAAGACTTGCTGTTGAGGGCGGTCTTATGGTTTATACTAATTGCTCCCTTACCGTTGCAAAGGGCCTTTCTAAAGGTAAGCATACCATCGAGATTTACCGTCAGAACGAAGCCAACCATGCTGCAATGCTTCTTAAATCAATCACTATGAAGGGTGTTCCCTGCGAAAAGCCGGCTGACAGAGATTTGCTGATTGAATTTGTAGGCGACTCTATCACTGCAGGTTACGGCAACTTAGGAATGAGTGGAATCGAAAATCCCAGTCACGCTAAAAACTCAGATGCAACCTCTACGTATGCATTCCTTACTGCAAAGAATCTGAATGCAGATATTACTGCTACTTGCCGCAGCGGTCATATGTTCTCGGGTGAAAAGCCCCCATTTAGCGATTTTTATAATCAAATCAACTGGATTAGAGACAACACTCCTTACACTCCTACCCGTCACCCTGACATCGTTGTTATCAATCTTGGTACAAACGACGCTTCACACGCCGACCACGCAACCCTTGCCGACTACACCGTTAAGGCTCTTGAAACCGTTAAAAAGGTTCATCCCGATGCCAAAATAGTTTGGGCATACGGACTTATGGGCAGCAACGTTGAAGGTCAAATTATGAAGGGCATTCAAACCTATGGCGGCGAAGCTAAGGGTGTATACTACTGTCCCCTTCAGACCGACTGGTCAGGCGGTGGCGGTCATCCCTCATTAGCAGGTCACAAAGCGGCTGCTGATACCTTGACCAAGTTTATACAAGACAAGGGTTTGGTATAATATTTTCAAAGCGTCTTTTTTAAAAAGGCGCTTTGTTTTTTTCATAAAAGCCTTTACAACCACCTTCAAATATAATATAATTTCGATATATTATTAGGGAGTGTTGATTATGAAAACCGTCTCTGTTGTTCCAACTATCAACGACTATTCGGCACGCTCATATCCCGTTGCAGATATATGTGATTACCTTAAGCTTTGCGGAAGATATGATAAGCTCCCTCTTCCCGACAGTGACCAAATGGGTATCACTATGGACAACGCCTGCAACTATATGGGTTTTGTTGCCGATTGTGAGGGAGACGTAACCCTTGATATTAACATATATATTGACCAAAATAAGGATAAGTCCATGTGTGCTCGCTACTTTTCAATTTACGTTGACGGTGTAAAGCAACCTGGGCGCCCTTATATTATAGGTGCATCCAAAGAGCATACCGATTGCACCCTTACTCTTGCAAGCGGTCTTGAAAAAGGCAAGCATTTGATTGAGGTATACCGCCAAAACGAGCCTTTAAAAGGCGCCATGATACTTAAAAGCATCAATATGAAGGGTGTACCCCTGATTGAAAAACCTGCTGACAAGGATTTGTATATTGAATTTGTAGGTGACTCTATTACCGCGGGCTACGGTAACTTGGCAGTCAAGGGAGTTGAAAACCCAGGTCATGCAAAAAACTCTGATGCTACATCTACTTATGCCTTTTTAACTGCACAGGCGCTTAATGCCGATATTTCGGTGCTTTGCCGCAGTGGTATGGGATTTTCTCTTAAATCCATTCCTTTTGACGATTATTATACTCAAACCTGTCTTGTTGCCAGACCGGGTAAAAAGTACGTTTCAACTCGCGAGCCTGATATTGTGGTTATCAATTTGGGCACTAACGATAATGTTAGAACCGATATATCAGAAATCACTGAGTACACGCAAAAGGCTATTAAAACGGTCAGAGATTTTTATCCCAACTGCAAAATAGTTTGGGCTTACGGGCTTATGGGAATACACATTGAAAAAGAAATAAAAGCAGGTCTGGAAAAATGCGGTGGCGAGGCTAATAATATTTATTACTGCCAACTTAAAACCGACTATTCAGGCGGTGGCGGTCACACCTCTGCCACAGGTCATATTGAAGGTGCAAAAGACCTTACAAAATTCCTTAAAATCAAAGGACTGGTTTAAGTGAGAATTTTTACTGTTGCCTATTTTAATCGCAAAGACATTAGATTTAAAGACAACAAAGACATCATTGACAGTTGTCTTAAAGAGGTAGGCGTTAGTTATAACGGCATTGCTTTTTGTTCAGGTTATCACGGCGAAAACGATGGTAAAAAGATTTTTGCCGCATTTCCTCAACTGAAAAAATATGACCAATTTGGTCGCAGATTTCTTGTTGGAAAACTGATCGGTTCTCCCCATCATTATTTGGCAAGTTATTCCCACGAGGATAATATTGATAATCCTGTATATATCGACCAAGAGGATGAAGAGGTTTTTTCTGCTTTTCTTAAAAAGGTACCGAGACCTTTTGGTTTTGGAGATATTACCGTCACCCTTGACAACATCGATTGGTATGGCGACGGCATCATCAATCCGCCTTTTTACAGAGATTATAGGTTTGAGGTTGATGTTTACGGCTCCTATATACACAACTGCATCTCTTTTTGGAAAGAGGTGGGTTACGGCAACAAATATAACCCCATAACCGTTATGGTTGAAAGGCGGTTTGACGATAAAGAAATGTTGCCTCTGCCCCCAAAATTTCTGCAGTTTTGCGACTTGCTTGGCAAGCATTACCTTGGGGCTGAGTTTTGCTATGATAAAGAAGAAGTAAAAATTAAACAAACAAAAGAGGCAGAAATAAAAGCAATAGTCAATGCCGACAAGGGTAAATATGATTATCTTTTTAACAATTTAATGCTTTATAAAAACCTTTCGTTTGAAGAACATAAAAGTTTGACTATTTACCGAATACAGCCTGTTAAGGGTATTCCATTCAAAAAAATCTTCATCGAAAAAGCCAAACGCACAGGCTACACGTACCATAGATGCGTTGAAGGAAATTACATCTTCACCAAGGTTGGCAAGTATGGGCATTGTTTTGAGGCAAGTTTAACAATACCGCCTTTTACCAATGAGTTTTTTGGTAATTTGATGGTATCAGGTTATAAATTCGGCATATTCATTTTACAAACCCCCAATATATATATTCGCTCACAGGAAGATGTTGAGGAATATGCAGAACTATTCTTTGCGGTAGTGGAAAAGGCAGAAAAAGAATATGAAGATATTCTCTTTGAAAAATTTGGCAGACCGCCTGAGTGGTATTTAAAAAACAAGAGGTAATATTTATGAAACTTAATGAAATAAACATTCGCGACCCATTTATTTTGCCTTACGGTGACAAGTACTATATGTACGGCTCAAGGGTTGGCACACCCGATCCAAAAATCAAATGGAATTGGGGCGAGCAGACGGGCTTTGACGTTTATATCAGCACCGATTTAGAAAATTGGAGCGAGGCTAAATCTGTTTTTGAAAAGCAAGAAGGCTTTTGGGGTGAGTATCACTTTTGGGCACCTGAAGTGCATTTATATAACGGCAAGTTTTATATGCTTGCTTCCTTTAAGGCGGACAACAAGTGCCGCGGCACTCACGTTTTAGTCTGTGATACTCCCGACGGCACCTTTACTCCCCTGTCGGACAAGCCTGCCACCCCTGAAGATTGGGAATGCCTTGACGGTACCCTTTACGTTGATAAAAAGGGCAAGCCTCATATCGTTTTCTGCCACGAATGGTTGCAGATTGACAACGGTACCGTATGTGAAAGGACACTTGCCGACGATTTGTCAAAGGCGGTAAGCGAGCCAAGAGTTTTGTGGAGCGGTGCAGACCATCCCGACGTTTACGAGGCTTGCAAGGAAAGTGGCCACTACGTTACCGACGGGCCCTATCTTTACAAGTGCGAAAACGGAGATTTGATTTCTATTTGGTCATCCTTTGGGCTTAACGGCTACGCAGAGTTGATGTCAAAAAGCGACAACGGTGATATTGACGGCAACTGGACTGTTTTAGAAAAGCCTCTTTGGGCAGAAAACGGCGGTCACGGTATGCTCTTTAAAGATTTTGACGGCAATTTGAACTTTGTTATGCACGTTCCAAACGATGCCACTTTTGAACGACCTGTGATAAAAAGAGTTTTTGATAAAGACGGTACTTTGTCGGTTTAAGGAGAGTTAAAATGTACGACCCTATTGAAGAAATAATAAAAATTGCACCTTTTGAGGTTGAGCCATACTTTGAGGATTATCCCGACGTAATTGTTAAGATTTATTTGGAAGGTCCGCCTACCGATGAGCAGGTAGATGCTTTGATTGAATCGGTTGCCAAATTCCATAAAAAGTATAACTTTTGGCACATTAACCCCATTCATTACGTTTCTGAATTTGAATATGATGAGTATAACGAAATAAACTTTCATATTGATTTTGGCAATTGCCATCCCAACGTTACTTTGGGTCTTGCAAAGGCGATAATCAATGCAAAATTGCCCATTGTTAAAGTAATTTTTGAATAAGGTGACCATTATGAAAATTATCAAATCCATTCCTGCACAAAAGGTATTTTTTAAGGAAGAAGTTATTGCCGACGGCAACGAGCGTGTTGGCATTGAAAGAACTGTTGTTAACCTTTTTGACGAGGTTGAATATCAGCAGATGCAAGGCTTTGGCGGTGCCTTTACAGAGTCATCGGCATACATATATTCATTGCTATCCCCCCCTCAAAAGACTGACTTTTTAGAAAAGTATTTTAGCCGCGAAAAAGGTATTGGCTACAACTTTGGCAGAACTCACATTAACAGTTGTGATTTTTCAATTGATATTTACAGTTATGTTGATGAGGGGGACGAAACTCTTGAAAGCTTCTCTCTTGAGCGCGACCGCAAGTACATCATTCCTTTTTTAAAGGACGCACTTAACTACTGCAAAGAGGAGATTGTTCTTTTTGCATCCCCTTGGTCTCCCCCTGCTTATATGAAGAATAACGGCAGTGTGCTTAAGGGTGGCAGTCTTAAAGAGGAGTATAAAACCCTGTGGGCAAAGTATTACGCCCGTTATATCAAAGAAATGGCAAAAGAGGGTATCACAATCTCTGCCATTAGTGTGCAAAACGAGCCTATCGCCGTACAGACTTGGGAAAGCTGCTACTACTCCCCCGATGATGAGCGCGAATTTATTGAGCGTTACCTTGCTCCTGTGCTTGAAAGCGAGGGGCTTGGTGACATTAAAATAATCGTTTGGGACCACAACAAAGAACGTGTTTATGACCGCGCTAAAAAGATATTCCAATCACCCGCAGTTAAAGAAAAAGTGTGGGGTATCGGTCATCATTGGTATTCAGGTGACCATTTTGACGGCATTCGCATTGCTTACGAGCAGTTCGGCAAAACTATGATTAGTTCTGAAATTTGTTGCCCCATTACCGAGGACAGTATATCTGCCGCCGAGCGTTACGGCAAAGAGTTGAGCAATGATTTTAACAATTTTACAGCCGCTTTTTGCGATTGGAACTTGTTGCTTGACACCTTTGGCGGTCCTTATCACAACCGCTACTCTACCGCTACGAGCGGCGCAGGTGTTGTGTATGAAGACAAGTCCAAGGGATGCTATGCTCCCGTGCTTTTTGACACCGAAAAGAAAGAGCTTATTTACACCCCCATTTATTACTATATCGGTCATTTTTCAAAATTTGTGCAAAAGGGTGCATACCGTATCGGAACCACCAAATACTGCGAGCAAATTCTTGCAACGGGCTTTAAAAATCCCGACGGCAGTCTTGCTCTTGTGGTGCAAAACTGCGCTGACTGCGATATGCGAATCACTATCCGTCACAATAACGTTTGCACTGCACTTGACCTTGAGGCACACTCAATTATAACTGCGATTTTGTAAGAGGTGCTTTTATGACCTACAAACTTAAAACTGCTCTGTCATACTCGGCAATTGTGCTTTCCGCCTTACTTTTAGCAGTGAACTATCACATTTTTATTGTTGAAAATCACTTTGCTCCTGCAGGGCTAAACGGCATTGCCACTATGATTCAGTACAAAACGGGATTTAGCATAAGTTATATGTCGCTTATCATCAATATCCCCCTTTGTTTACTTGCCTATTTTTTGGTTGAGCGACAGTTTGCCGTTAAAACTCTTGTTTTTTCGTTGGTTTACTCTTTTGCATATTTGTTTTTGCAACAAACAAACACCTCCTTTTTGCAGTATAATGCAGGCGGTCACGACACCATTTTTCCCGTTATTATAAGCGGTGTTATATCCGGTGTAGTGTACGGGCTTTGTTTTCATAACAATGCTTCAACAGGCGGCACAGATGTTCTTTCACGCTATATTAACAAGGTTAATCCTGCCACAAACTTCTTTTTGATTACCTTTACCCTTAATGCATTTGTGGCATTTATCTCTCTTTTTGTTTACTCCGAAGGCGGATATGCCGATTACAAGCCTGTTGCACTTTGTATCACCTATTGTTTTATTTCTAATTTTATGGGCAACTACATCATTAAGGGTACCAAAACCGCTTACAAATTTACCGTTATCACCACCCACGCCGATGAAATTTCAGAGCGCATTGCAACCGAGCTTAAACACAGCGCAACAAAAATTGATGCAGTGGGCGCCTTCTCAAAAAACAATAAAAACCTTCTTATTTGTGTTGTTAACAAGCATCAGCTTGTTGATTTTAAAAAGATAATCGCAGATTTTGATAACACCTTTGCATTTTGCGAAATGGTTAACGAAACCTATGGCAACTTTAAACATATTAAAAAGCAATAAAAATTTGCCGTAAAAGAAAATATTATTTACTACTTAATCCAATTGACAAAAGTCGACAGATACTATATAATAAGATAAAGCTTTTACATGACTGACGGATTTCGCGGGATACCGCGGTGAAGTGTAAAAAGCATATGCCGACCGTCTGGGCAAACGAGTTCATTTAAGAGCTGGTTTGCCCTTTTTTGTTTGGCAAATTCGGCGGTAAAGGAGAGTTTTTATGACACATGAAAATTGGAATGGTTTTAAAGGCGGCGCTTGGCAAAACGAGATAAACGTGCGCGACTTTATACAGCTTAATTATAAAGAGTACAAGGGTGACGCAAGCTTTCTTGCAGGCGCAACCCAGCGTACAAGCTCTGTTATGAGCAAGGTGCAAGAGCTTTTTAAGCTTGAAAGACAAAAGGGTGGCGTGCTTGACGTGGATGAAAACACTGTTTCATCCCTTACAAGCTTTGCACCCGGATATATTGATAAAGACAGTGAACTTATTGTGGGTATGCAGACCGACAGTCCTCTTAAGCGCGGAGTTAATCCCTTTGGCGGTATCAGAATGGCTCGTCAGGCTTGTGCCGCCTACGGCTACCGTCTGAGCGACAAGGTTGAGGACGAATTCAAATTCCGCACTACCCATAACGACGGCGTTTTCCGTGTTTACACCGATGAAATGCGCGCCGCAAGAAAGTGCCACGTTATTACAGGCTTGCCCGACGCTTACGGTCGCGGCAGAATTATCGGTGACTATCGCCGCGTGGCTCTTTACGGCGTTGACCGACTGATTGAAGAAAAGAAAAAGGACAAGGCTGCCTTGGCAGAGGTTGATTTCACTGTTGAAAGCGCCCGTCTGTCTGAAGAATTGTATCAACAAATTACATTCTTGGGCTATTTAAAAGAAATGGCGGCTATGTATGGCTATGATATAAGCCAACCTGCAAGCAATGCCCGTGAGGCTATTCAGTGGACCTATTTCGCCTACCTTGCCTCTATTAAAGAGCAAAACGGCGCCGCTATGTCTCTTGGCAGAGTTGCCACCTTCTTTGACATTTATATTGAGCGGGATATGGCTGAAGGCACCCTTACCGAAGAGGGCGCACAGGAGCTTATGGACGATTTTGTAATTAAACTGCGTATTGCCCGTCATCTGCGCACCCCCGAATACAACGAGCTTTTCGGCGGTGACCCAATGTGGATTACCGAATCGGTTGGCGGTATGGGTAAAGACGGCAGAACTCTTGTTACCAAAAGCTCTTTCCGTATGCTTAACACCCTTTACACCCTTGGTCCTTCACCTGAGCCAAATCTGACTATTTTATGGTCACAAGGCTTGCCTCAAGGCTTTAAGAGCTTTTGCGCAAAGGTATCGGAAGACACCGACTCCATTCAGTACGAAAATGACGACGTTATGCGTGAGTATCACGGCGATGACTACGCCATTGCTTGCTGTGTTTCAGCAATGGAAATCGGCAAACAGATGCAGTTTTTCGGCGCAAGATGCAATCTTGCCAAGCTACTCCTTATTGCCATTAACGGTGGTTTTGATACCACAAGCGGTATGCATATCGGTCCTCAGATGCCTGTTATGGATGGGGATACTCTTGACTTTGACAAGGTTATGGAGCGTTATGATATTTACATTCAGTGGATTAGCAAGCTCTATGTTAACACTATGAACCTTATCCACTATATGCATGACAAGTATGCCTATGAAAAAATCCAGATGGCTCTTCACGATACTCAGGTTGAGCGCCTTATGGCATTTGGTATTGCAGGACTTTCGGTTGTTGCCGATTCGCTGTCTGCCATTAAATATGCCAAGGTTACTCCTGTTAAGGACGAGTTGGGCTATATCGTTGACTTTAAGCGTGAGGGTGACTTCCCCAAATATGGCAACGATGACGACAGAGTTGACAGTATCGCAAAGGATATGACCCACAGGGTTATTACCGAGCTTCGCAAGACTCCTGCGTACAGAAATGCTATTCACACCCTTTCGGTGCTTACCATTACCTCTAACGTTATGTATGGCAAAAACACAGGCGCTACCCCCGACGGCAGACCTGCAAGTGCTCCTTTTGCTCCCGGTGCCAATCCTATGCATAATCGGGAGGAAAACGGCGCTCTTGCCTCTCTCAACTCGGTGGCAAAGCTTAAATATGAGGATTGCCGTGACGGTATTTCAAACACATTCTCTATCACTCCCGATGCATTGGGCAAAACTGAGGAAGAGAGAAATGCCAATCTGGTTGCCATTCTTGACGGATATTTTGCCAAGAGGGCTCATCACATTAACGTTAACGTGCTTAACCGCGAAACACTGATTAAGGCTTACGAAAATCCTGAGGATTATCCCAATCTTACCATTCGCGTTTCGGGCTATGCAGTAAACTTTAACAAGCTTTCCCGCGAGCAACAGCGTGAGGTTATCTCTCGCACCTTCCACCAAAGCGTATGATTGGCAGAGTTCATTCTATTCAAAGTCTCGGCACCGTTGACGGACCGGGCGTGCGCTTTGTAGTCTTTATGCAAGGGTGTCCTTTAAGGTGCAAGTGTTGTCACAACCCTGACACCTGGGATTTTGAGGGGGGCGATGAATACACTGCACAGGAATTAGTCCAAAAGGCAAAAAGGTACCGCGAATATTTCGGTGATGAAGGCGGAATTACCCTATCGGGTGGTGAACCTCTTATGCAGTCGGAGTTTTGCAGTGAGGTTTTTAAGCTTTGTCACGATGAGGGTATTAACACCTGCCTTGACACTTCGGGTGTAGTGCTAAACGATGCCGTTAAACAGTTGCTTTGCCACACTGACAGGGTACTGCTTGACCTTAAATATTGCGATGATGACTTGTACCGTCAAAACGTTGGGTGTTCTATTGATGCTCCCCTTGAATTTTTGGAATATCTTAATGAAAAGGGCATTCCCACTACCCTTCGGCAAGTTATAATCCCTTCTGTAAACGACGATGAGCAGAGCGTTTTGATGCTTAAAGAGACGGTTAACCGTTATCCTTGTGTTGATAAGGTTGAATTGCTTCCCTTTAAAAAGATTTGTCAGGTTAAATATGACGATATGGATATCCCATTTCCCTTTAGTCATCTGCCCGAACCCAGCAACAGCAAAATGGCAGAGTTAGAAGAAGTTATAAATAGCAAAACCGTCACTTCAAACTGAAGTGACGGTTTTATCATTATCCAAATCCAAATTTTGAACTTCATCCTTAAAAGGAATTGAAGATGAGGCTCCTTTTCTTGAAACGGCTATAGCAGAGGCTTTTGAGGCAATATTCAATGCTGATTTAACGTCGTTTCCCTGTGTAATTGCTGACATAAAATAACCTGTAAAGGTGTCTCCTGCGGCTGTTGTATCCACCGCCTTAACTTTGTATATGGGGTGGCTTACAATTTGGGTTGAATCCCTATATACACAGCCCTTTTCACCAAGCGTAAGAATTATGGCACTGTAGGGATACTGCTTTATAAAATTATCGGTAATTTGTTTTGCTTCTTTGCCGCCAAACAGCGCTTCGCCCTCTATCTCGTTACAAAACCACCATTTAACGTATGACAGTGGCAATTTATTTATATCTTTATGGTAAGGAGATGGATTGAAGGCTATTTGCATCTTCTTTTCGTGCGCAATTTCAAAGGCTACATCTATATTGCTTACTTCGTTTTGAAGAAGCAACACGTCTCCTTCCTTTGCATCGGACAGAAAGTCTTCAATATAAGCCTTATCAACAAGTCCGTTTGTGCCTGAAAAGAGCAAAATACAATTTTGCCCCTTTTTATCCACCTGAATAATAGCGTGACCGCAACTGCCGTCTAACCTTGAGATTTTGCTTATATCCACACCAACAGCAGACATATTTTCAAGCAAAAATTCACCCTCATTACCCACAACGGCACCGTGAACAACCTTTGCGCCTGCCTTTGCCAAAGCGATGGATTGGTTAAGTCCTTTACCTCCGGGAAACACCTCTAATTTATTTGATGACAAGGTTTCACCTGCCGATACAAAATGGTCCACCTGATAAACGTAGTCAATATTTAATGAGCCAAGATTATATATTCTGTTCATCCTTGTTTCAGCTCCTTAAATAAGTCTTCAAACAAAGCATCCCTTTCAATTCTATACACATATTTGATAAAATGTCTGTTGCCGTCAAAAGCATAATGATAATCATATTCGGGAATAGGACTTTGAATTAGCCTGTCACACATAAACCTGTTATCCTCATTCATAAGCCATGCAACTGCGGTTATATCCCAAATTACCCGTGACCAAGGCTTGCCCAAAGCGTAAGAATTGGCTTCGTCAATGGTGTTTTGCGCCAAATAATCGCTTAAAGCATTTTTGCCCTTAAGCCAATACGTGAGTTCAGGTGCGGTTGTTGATACTCTGTCCACAACGCCAATGCAAGGAAGCTGAACAAGGGGTATTCCGCAACCGAAAACAACCCTTGCCGCCGCAATATCCTGCTTCATATTAAATTCTGACGCGCCAAGTGGGGTATCGATCGAATGACCACCCAACCACACTACAACGCAGGTCTCTTTCATCTGCGGATTTTTCAGTATTGCCGAGGCAACATTGGTTATAGCACCGATTGCAACAATGTAAAGAGGGTTTTCGGCTGAATACTTTTTTGAAAGGGTTGCCATAAAATCGGCAGCTTCCGATTCTATCGGATTAGACTCGTCAGACAAATAATTTCTTGACCCTTTATAGACCAGCTGTTTTACCTCGTTTTCGTTTGCCAAATCCAACAGCTTAAATATTTCGTTATAGCTTTTTTCCATACCGTCCTCGGCAGAGGAGGATTTGCCGTTTAGAAAAGGCGCTGCACAAATACCCTTGATGTTGAATTTATGCTTGCATTTGAGCATATAGCTTATAGCAAATTGGTCATCTATTTCGTTATAAGCATCGGTGTCAAGCACCACGTCAATCTTGCCCTTTGGTGCAGAGAGATTTTTTAAATACTGTTCTTGTGTCATAGCACACACTCCTTTAAGTTGCAAGCATTAAAGCAACAAACTACAGTCTGCAATGATATAATAGCAAAATGTATACAAGTAGTCAAGGTTGCAGAATTCACCTTTACAAGCCCTACAAAAAATGATAATATAAAAGCAACAAACAAGGAGTTGATAATATGAGCGACATTTCAAAAATTGACCGTAATTTTGACGTTAAAACATCACTGCCGATAGATAATCTTAAATTTTATTCCACTTTGGAAGAGCCTTTTAAGGTATACGGAGTGTTTTATGAAAACGGGTGCTTCCGCAGACTGCCCGAAAAGGTGGCGCAATCGGTTAGCGAGGGCGTTTATCGGTTGCACACCAACTGTGCCGGCGGCAGAGTAAAATTCGTTACCGACAGTGATTTTGTGGTTGTTAAGGTCTTTTTGAACAGTGCAGGTAAGATGCCTCACTTCCCTCTTACAGGCTCCGTAGGACTTGATATGTACGTAGGTAAAAAAGAGGAATATTACCGCTCCTTCATTCCGCCTTTTGACGTTACCGACCAGTTTGAGAGCATACAGTATTTTGACAGCCGTAAAAAGCGTGAAATCACCATCAATCTGCCTCTTTACAGTGGTATATCTCAGTTGTATATCGGATTAAATGAAGATGCGGTGGTTTTGAAAGCAGACGATTATAGGCATAAAAAGCCCATTGTCTTTTACGGCTCCTCAATTACTCAGGGCGGATGCGCATCTCGCCCCGGCAACAGCTACCAAAGTATCGCTTGCCGCCAGCTTCAGTCAGACCACGTTAACCTTGGATTTTCGGGCAATGCAAAAGCCGAGGATGAAATTGCCAATTACATTAAAAATTTGGATATGTCGGTCTTTGTTTATGACTATGACCACAACGCTCCAAACAAAGAGCATTTATCTGCCACCCATCAAAAAATGTTTAACGTTATCAGAAAGGCTAATCCCAATCTGCCCATAGTCATAATGTCTCGCCCAAAATACAGACCCACTGAAGAAGAAAAGGCACGACTTGAGATAATAAGAAAGACCTATAACGATGCCATTGCCTCAGGTGATAAGAACGTTTATCTTATTGAGGGCAAGGAGCTTATGAAATATGCAAAGAACAACGGCACCGTTGACAACTGTCATCCCAACGATTTAGGCTTTTATTCCATGGCAAAGGTTGTTGCAAAACAATTAAAGGAAATACTGAAGTAAAACAAGGCTTGACCGATTGGTCAAGCCTTGTTTTTTACCTATTATCTGCCAGCTTATTAAAGTAAGTAATAAGCTCGATTTCTTTGGGGTCATATGGTCGCAAATTGGGCCTAAACAAATCGTGTTGCCATTTGGTAAAGTCAAGATTTTGACCTTCGCCCTTATCGACCAGCTCCCACATATAATCCCAGGGCTCGTTAGTCTGGGTCTTGCCGATAACAAATCCCCAACAATAGTTTGCTACGTTTTCAATGTAAAGCAAAGGATAAATCTCTGCAACGTTGTTGTGATTTATGCGATGGAGCCATTCGGTTACAAAAATGGGACGGTTTAATTTTTTAAGTTCGCTTATATTCTCTACAAACCATCTGTATTCAGAATAAGAATGGAAACTGATAACATCCGACTGTTCAAGGGCATATGCCTCTTCCTTAGTTTTTGTTACACCCTTGTCGAAGCCGCGCCACACGTCTGCGCAAAGAGGCTGAATGGGGTCCTCTGCGCGCACTGCCTTAAATAAAATTTCAAGAAATTCTATGGCAAGTTCGCCGCGCTCAATACCCGGCTCATTCCAAACATTCCAACAAAAAATTCTGTCATCACTGCGATATTTTCTGACAATTCTTGTTACCATTTCTACAAACTTATCTTTAAGCTCGGGGTATTCCATATAATGATGGGGCTCAAGTGCTTTATATTCATCAGTCATTGGAAAACGTCCCTGATGATAACCCATAGCATATGCCTGTTCTCCTAATTTTTTGGGAACAAAAACGTCCCCGCGAGGCAAATCCTCCTCATATCCCAACACAAGCATTACCTTTTGGCCGTGCTTGTGGCAAAGAAGGAGATATTGCTCAAGTATTTCCATAAATGAGTCAGGCTCTTCATAATACACGTCAAAGTTTGCCCACAAACGCACTGTATTAAAGCCTATCTTTTTGGCAAGTGCTAATTCTCGGTCGGCGGTTGCAAGTTTCTCTTCACTTTTATAGCTTTGCCACATATCAAGTCGGTTTGCACAGTCACTGCCTATAAAATTGCATCCTCTGAGCCAGCCTAACTTTTCATACCAACTGTTTGCTTCTTCCGCTGTCCATTGTCTTTTCATAAACGTCACCTCATAGAATTAGTTTAAATATTCGCACCGTCGGATAATATGGTTTTGATATTCCTTATCCAACTCGTTAAAATAGCCGCTCCAACCCCACACACGAACTATAAGATTGGGATGCTTTTCAGGATGCTTTTGGGCATCAAGCAGGCGCTCTCGGTTAATTGAGTTAAGCTGCAACTGATGACCGCCCATATCTATAAATAGTTTTACAAGCATTGCTGTTTTTTCTATACCGATATCGTTTTTTAACACCGAATCGTGTATTTCCAAAGTAAGTGGGCCGCCGTTTATAATTTCAGTCATATCGTATTTGGTAAAAGACTGAATTATTGAAAGAAGCCCGCTTGCTTTCACGTCAAGGGATGGTGAGAAACTTGAGGAATATGGCTCAAATGCCTTTCTGCCGTCTGCTGTTGCGGGACATTTTGCGGCGCTTAAAATATACTCCATCGCACTGCCTGTTCCTGCACGCCAAATTCCGCCATTGCCGTTAGGTTTGTTGTTCATATTTTTCGAAAAGCACGCCATTATTTGAGTTGCGATATCATCTGCAATTTCGTCGTTGTTTCCCATTTTAGAGCAATTTCTCAAACTGCTTCTTAAATCGCTGAATCCCTCAAAATTATTTTCTAACGCTTCAAGCAATTGAGATACGCTAACTGTTTTTTTATCAAAAATACACTGTTTTACCGCCGTCAAGGCATCGGTTGCATTTGCTATTCCCGTTCCGTGACATCCGTAATTTTTATATTTTGCACCCCTCCACATATCCGTAAGCGTTTCTATACATCCGTCGGTAAACATTGACAAAAGCGGCTGCTCAGGATGCTGAAAATCGCAGCAAGATTCAACAATTCTGTCACATTCTTTGGCTATAGCTTTTTCTACACAACCCATAAAAGTTGCAAAACTGTCGCAATTACACAACTTTTCCGTTATAACCTTATTAACCACCAAAGGAAAATTCATTACGCTCATATTGGGAATGTCTGCTCCGCAACCTGAGGGAATGTACTCCCAACAAGCCGCAACGCCGTAATCAACGGCATCTTTGGCATCGTAGCCTAATTTTATCAGTCCCGGGACAACAACATCATCGTTGCAATACTGGGGAAAGCCCAACCCCTGCTTTGTAAGTTTGGTAGCTTTTATATACACCTCTTTGGGTGTATTTTTACCCACACGAAGATTTATTTTTGGGTCTATCAGATTCAGCTCAAGGGATGCATCCATACACATATCGGTCAGTTGGTTATACATACTGTTTCCGCACTCATCAAAGCCGCCAAGCACCATACTTTGACCGTTATCCCCCAGTTGTATGCCCGGATATAAATCACCGTCATAATTTAAAGAAACAAAAAATGCCTCTAAGGTTTCAAACAGTTCTTCATCCGATACGCCTCTGTTTTTGTCATTTATAAAATAGGGGTACATATATTGGTCAAAGCGTCCCAAACATATATGCTCGGTATTTGCCGTACGCAAAAAATAAATGCAAATTTTCATAAACAAGCATGCTTCAAAAAAAGTAGTTGCGCTCTTATGAGGAACTCTTTGCAGAGCGTTATATAATCGGGAATTTGATTTAACCTTTTCACGATATTCATCACAAATGCGAATACATTCGACCATTTTTTCAAGCATTTTTTTGCCATATTCTATTTTGCTCTGTTCGGTTGCCTTTGAAATCGAAAACTCAATCTCTCTGCGAATTTCATCAAAGCCCTTAGATATAATTCTTTTGTAGCTTGGAATAACGTTGCCACCTAAACTATGCTTTTTTTCATTATTGCCAATGTGAAACCCAAAAACGTCAACAGGATATAATATTGGTTCGGAAGTAGTTTTTGTTCTGTATTTTTTATAGCTTTGGTCCTTTAACTGTTTAACTAATGCTTCAATGTTTTTTGTCATACCGTCACCTCACAGAATTTTAAATGCAACGTTGTTTTTTCTTAGAATTCTTTCGGGCACCTTAACCGCCACACGCTCATCAAAATCGGGTCTGTATTCCCTGCAAAGCATTTTATATTTTGCGCCTGCCATTTGGTTGTAAGGCAGCAATTCAACATAATTTACTCCGCTTTGCTTGAGCAGATTAACTATGCCGCATATATTTTCGTCACTGTCGGTAACCGTGGGAATAAGGGGTATTCTTACCACAAATTCCCTTCCGCTTGATGCAAGAAAAGAAAAATTGTTCAAAATAACAGCGTTAGACACACCTGTGTATTTGCGATGTAACCTGTCGTCTGCAAGTTTTAAATCAAACAAAAAGTAGTCTGCCATTCCAACAACCTTTTTGAAAGTTTGTGTGTCACAGTATCCGCTTGTCTGAATTGCAGTGTGAATTTTACCCTTAAGCTTTGTTAAGCAGTCAAGCAAAAAATCGCTTTGCGCAAGCGGCTCGCCGCCCGAGAAGGTTACGCCGCCACTCTGCAGCATATTTTGATTTTTAAGAAGTTTTTCGCACAACTGCTCGCTGCTTATATTTTCACCGCTATAACGCAACAGCCCCATCGGACAGTTTTTAATACCGTCATCTGTAAAAACGGTTTTACCGTCAACAATATCAGCAACGTTTATGCAGTTGTTACAATTTATACAGCCGTTAGGACTTCTGACAATTTCTTTATTATAACTTTGCCCCTCGGGATTATGGCACCAGCTACATCTTAAAGGACAGCCTTTTAAAAAGACGGTCGTTCTTATACCCGGCCCGTCATAAACAGAAAACTCTTCAATGCTGAAAATTAGTCCCTGCATATAAACCTCTCCTTTGTTTTTATGTTAGAATCACATCGTTGACAAATCAAGAATTTTGTTATAAAATTATAGACAAAAGTTAAGATTTTGGAGGTGACTGTATGATTCTGCATCAAGTAGATAATTCTCGCGGAAACTATCACTACAACTCATATATTTATGACGATATTCTTTGGCCCGCTCACTTTCACGGAAGTTTTGAACTTATGTACGTTATAGAGGGAAGTGTGGACATTTCGGTCAACGGAGTTACAGACATTTTGCAACAGGGAGAACTGATTCTTATATCACCCTATAACATCCATTCGCTTAAGGTTATTGAAGGCAAAACGTGGGTAGGCGTTTTTTCGGAGGATTTTGTCACCTCGTATGCCAAAAAACACAAAAGCACTCAATACTCAAAATTCAAATGTAATACAGATATTGAAGAAATACTTAAAAAACTTCTTTTCACCTTGGAAAACCACGACAGATATTTGTGCATATCCCTTCTGTATATGGTTTGTAACGAGTGCGTTAAAAACGCCCACCTGCACAACTCTCAGCAAAGCAATGAATTTATCCATAACGTTATAACCTACATAAGTGAGAATATCAGCAAAGATATTTCTTTAAAAGATATTGCAAGCAAAATGAACTATGAGTACCATTACTTCTCTTGCCTTTTCAACCAGTGTTTTTCTACAAACTTTAAAAGCTTTATAAATCTTTTGCGCATTGAAAAGGCCTGTGCCCTTTTAAAAGAAAGCAAATGCACAATAACCTCTGTCAGTGAAGCCTGCGGTTTTGCCAGCATCCGAAACTTCAACAGAGTTTTTAAAAGTGTTTGCGACTGCACCCCTCAGGAATACCGTAAGATTCAAGGTTCAGTATAAACAGTTTAATAATTTTAAAATAAACATCCCCCGGTAAAACCGGGGGTTTTTCACATGCGGGCAAAGCCCTGTATTCCTCGCTACGCGTCAAACGCGTAAGTACGACTGCCAACTGCGTAAGATTGTTACTTGCCGCTCATAAACGAGCCGTTATCGCTGAAGGTTAACTGTTCTCCAAGCATATCCTCTTTTAATTGGTTGGCTATGTATTCTGCAATTCGGCTCTCGTTTTTGCCTACCGTATCTACGTAATATCCTTTGCACCAAAACTCTTTGTTTCGGTATTTGTATTTTAATTCGCCGAATTGCTCGTATAGCATTGTGCTGCTTTTTCCTTTCAGGTACCCCATGAAAGATGACACGCTTATTTTAGGCGGCACCTCCACCAGCATATGTATATGGTCTGGGCACACCTCCGCTTCTATTATTTTTACGACCTTCCATTCGCACAACTGCCTCAATATCTTTCCTATTGCTGCTTTCTTTTCTTTAAAAAACACCTTTCTACGATATTTTGGTGCAAACACTATATGATATTTGCAATTCCACTTTGTGTGTGATAAACTATTTATGTCGTTCATTCCCATTTTGAATGACCTCCCTTTGTGTTTTTTATTGCAGTTGGCAGACCGCAATCTTATTATACACAAAGGGAGTTTTTATTCTATTTTCAACTATATAATTCTTACCGAACCACGCGTCTAACGCGTGGTTTTCGTTATACAATAAGGCTTGACCGGTTGGTCAAGCCTTTCTCTGTATGTGCGGAACGGGTTTATCCGTTCCGTTCGCGGAATGCATAAATGCATTCCCTACAATTAAAACAACGTGGTTATTCGGTAAATCAAGTCTATGCTTGTCAATTATGGGTCATTTGCTTGCAAAAATATTTACATTAAAATGACAATGTGATATAATGAAATAAAGGACGGTGTATATATGAACAACAAACGAAAGGCCATTACATTCAGCTATGATGATGGTGTTACACAGGATATACGTTTAATCGAGTTACTTAATAAGTATGGATTAAAATGTACATTTAACCTTAACTCGGAATTGTTAGGCAGAAAAGGTATATTGGATCGCGAAGGACAAAGAATCTCACATTATAAGATTCATCCCGAGGATGTAAAAAGTGTGTATGAAGGGCACGAGGTAGCAGTACACACCTTGACACATCCCAACCTTACCCAATTAACCGATGCTGAGATTATAAATCAAGTTGAGCAAGACCGCGTAAATCTGTCCGAGTTGGTAGGATACGATGTCATCGGTATGGCGTATCCTTGCGGCGGTGTAAACAACGACGATCGTACTGCTAAAATTATACGAGAAAATACGGGTGTAAAATATTGCCGCACCATCACCTGCAACAACAGTTTTGTTTTACAGGATAATTTATACCGATTTAACCCCAGTGCCTACCATTTGGATTTTGACAATCTGATGTGCTTGGGACAGCAATTTGTTGATTTGGATGCCAAAACTCCGCAGATATTTTACGTATGGGGACATTCCTACGAAATGGACTTTTCTCCTGATTATTGGATTCGGTTAGAAGAATTTTTCAAGCTGATTAGTAATAGAAGTGATATCTTTTACGGAACAAACAAAGAAGTTTTACTATAAATTTGGAAGCGGCGGATTTTTCCGTCGCTTTTTTGTATAGCAACATCGTTATCCAACACATAGTCCTCTGCTGCACACCATTTTTGCAAAAATATTTACATAAAGTCGGCGGTGTGATATAATGAAATAAAGTGAGGAGGTAATAGTATGAAACTCAAAATCCTAGTAAAAATCATCGAAAAACTATTCGGTATGATGCCGGAAGATGACCAACCCCGTGCAGACATGTTTCTTCCCGACCGACTTTTAGCTATGGCTCTTGTGTTTTTAGCAGGCGGTGCAATATGCGCTATTATTGCTGTTTTTAAGTTTGCAATATGGGCAATCGTTTGTGCTGTTTTGGGTATTGTGCTTGGAGTTTTTGCCGTTCTTTGTTGGAAAAATCAATCTATCCACATAATTTCAAACGATCAATTTACATATACTACTATGTTTGGTAATACCTATACCTATTCTTTTTCTGATATTCAAGGACTTCGTAGAAATCAAGATTCTATGACACTATTTGTTGCTAGCAAAAAAGTGCACATTGAAGCCATGGCTATTATTAGCGATCGATTGATAGAGCGTATTAATAAAGCGTTGTTGTTTGATGAAAAATATGTCCAAATGTCTGCATCGGAATTATCGAAACTTACAGATGATGAAATCCTCAATGCCGTATGGACGCGTACAGAAAATATTGTATCATCCAAAGAGAATTTGCTCGAAGGTTTTAATTCTCTTAATGAAGAACAACGCATATTTTATGCTGTTAACTATCTGGAAATGGAAGTTAACAATGGTGGGCTTTGTCAGTTCTTTGTAAACTCCAGTCGCATAGTTGCGCCTGTTGTCAGCGATTATATGGGAATTATTGGAGCATCTGAACATAAGAAATTGTACGATACCTTTATCGAAAAGTATCAAATCAACACCTATGACCTGTCTTCTTTTGACTGTGAAACTGTTGAAGTTTTTCAATCACAGTATGAACGTTACCCCTTTGATGAATACGATGATGTATTTTATGAATTGGAGCCTTTGCAAAATTATTTGATTTCCTTTGTAAGGAAACATATCAAGAAATTTTAAAAAGAAAGCGGCGGAACTTCCGTCGCTTTCTTTTCTTAGAACAATGTGGTTATCCAATAAATAACCCCATAAACCACGCTCGCCACTGTGCCGTAGACGATGACGGGCCCTGCGATTTTGAACATATTGGCGCCGATGCCTAAAATCCAACCCTCTGACTTAAATTCTACCGCAGGCGAGGCTACTGCGTTAGCAAAGCCTGTAATGGGCACAAGACTGCCTGCTCCTGCAAATCGGGCATAATTATCATACAAATGGGCGGCAGTCAGCATTGCGGTTATAAGAATCAAGGTCACCGACACCAGACTTTTTGCAGGCTCCTTATCCATTCCCAACCACAGATAGAAATTGAGCAATCCTTGTCCGAATGCGCACACTGCTCCACCCACCAAAAAGGCTCTTATGCAATCGCTTACAACAGGCGAATTAGGTGAAACCTGCTTGGTTAAACTGTCGTACTCTTTTTCTGTAATTCTGCTCATAAAAAAACTCCTTTTGCTTATTATTTCGCAAAAGGAATTTTTTATTACTTATTTTTCTTTTGATATGACTTTGCCACCATACGATACATAAGCTTGCCCATACAAAGCCGCTTCGCATATTTATTTTCTGCAAAGCACTCAAAAACATCCTTATTAGCGCGGCGCAGCTTATTGAAAAAGGAGTAAATTTCATCCCTTACCACCGCATCACAAGGGGCACAAAGCCACAATTCAAGTCGGGACAGAGCAAGGTTTGCTATGCGATTGGCAATGCACATTTTTGTTGCGCCGTTTTTATCTGTCAGCGTTGTGTAGGCGTTAAGCAATTCTATAAGATTAAAGACCGTTTGCTCCAAAGCCTCGGCATCGGTAAAAACAAGGCTTACAGGGGCAGTAAATCGGCACAAGTCGGCATCCACACCGCCAACAGAGGCAGTCTGCATCAATCCGCTTACAAAAAACTCGGAATAATCGTTGCCCCAATTTTTTATGCCACCGCCACGGCGCACAAGTTCTGTCTTAAAAATTGCCGCCTGTGACGGCAAGCCGCTCATCATAGTGGCAGCATACTCAACTGCTACACCGCGGCCAATCATACCCAGAGGCACGCTGTATCCACTTTTTTCACCTGTTGATTTATCCGTAACGCTGCAACCGTGGACAACCATATCGTCATCGCAATCGGTCAAAAAGCGAAGAAGTAAATCCATATCCGACGGCTCCACAACGCAGTCAGAGCCTATAGGACGAAGATATTTGCCCAAAGCGCATTCAGACGACTGTTGGACAAAGGTTTTTTCATAATTTCTAACCTCTGTACGAATCAGTTCGGGGTAACGAGCAATATAATTCTGTGCAATTTTTTCTGTATCTTCATCCCCTTCTGCCACAAGCAAAAGGGTATCAAGAGATGCTACCGACGGTATTATTACCACCGAATCAAGACACTCGGCAAGTCGGTTGCAGCCCATTGATGCATCTATGCAAAGGGTTAGCAATTTTTCTTGCATTGTTACACTTCCTTAAAGATTTAAAATTTGCTCTTAAAAGATTAACTTTCAAGAGCAAATTAAACCGTTTATTTTGACGTTGCAGAGGAAACCTTGCTTGAAGTTTCTTCTGTTTCAAGAATGAAATCGTGGATTTTTTTTGCGGCAAACTCAATGTCATAAACATAGTACCAAGTGCCGTTGATTGTTTTGCCGTACGCCTTGCAGCTTTCATCGGGAAGACCGAGATTTTCAATAGTCGGCTTGGCAGATATTGCCCATTTGGCAATATCTATCATTTCCTTATTGGTCATTGAAGTGCTACAATTATCAAGAACTGTTCCGCAAAGGTCAATAAGCTCGCCAAGACTCAAATTCTTAACCTGCTCAAACATTGCAGCAAGCACCTCGCGCTGACGGCTGCCGCGCTCGACGTCATCACCTGTATCGCGGTCACGGGCGTAAACAAGAGCCTGTGGGCCTGACAATAGCTGATAACCCGTTTTTTTAACAAGGTCGCACTTAATACCCGTTTCCTTACGCAGATTGGGAATGTTTTTATTATTCATAACTCTGCGCTCACTGGCGTTAACGTCAACCCATACACCGCCGATTTCATCAATTATCTCGGCAAAGCCAAAGAAGTTTATGGATGCATAGTCGGTAATGTTTAGCTCGAAATTGCGATTCAGCGTGTCAACGGCAAGAGGCGCCTTTCCATACATATAGGCGTGTGTGATTTTATCCTTTCTTGCCTTACCGTTGCGCACAATCTCAACGTAAGTGTCGCGAGCGATAGAGGTAAGCTTGATTTTATCGTGCACCTTATCAATAGTAAGAACGATTATTGCATCGGATCTGCCCTCGTCATCATTTCTGCGAGAGTCAATACCAAGCAGTGCAATATTGATATAATCCTCATACTTCTTTTGAGCCTCGGCATTAACCGACACGTTCAAATCTGTGTCTTCACGGTCAACACGGTTAAGCATTGCGTGCAAATAGATATAGCCACCAACGCCGATGGCAATCATAAGCGCAATCAGCGAGCAAGCAACGGTAAGAATTATTTTAGAAATGCTTACCTTTCTCTTCCTTTTTTTGGGTTTTTTGCTTTTTTTCTTATAAGAATTAAGGTCATAATCCTCGTCATAATTACGGTATTTCATTATAAAAATCTCCTCTAAACGAAGCAAATGAGTTCTTTCTGAATCCTTGTTATTATATACCAACCAACATACAAAGTCAACACATACCCGTTTTTCACCGCTATATTTAATAAAAAGACGGTAAAATAGCATAATAATGTAAGATTTATCGAAAAAATTTTTTAACAATTTGAGTGATATTTTATGAAAATTATAGAGGTTCAAGGCCTTACAAAAATATATAAAGCCCACAAAAGCACCCTAAAAGCCCTTGAAAATGTGTCTTTTTCGGTGAATAAGGGTGAGTTTGTGGCTATAACCGGACCATCGGGGTCAGGGAAATCTACTTTAATGAATATTCTCGGTTGCCTTGACAGACAGAGCTTTGGGATGTATTATTTAAAAGGAGAGGATGTTTCTCGTTATAAAGGTAACGCGCTTGCTAAACTTCGCAACCGCTCAATCGGTTTTATCTTTCAGAGCTGCGACTTGGTTAGCGAGCTTACTGCAGAGGAAAACGTATGGCTTCCTCTTTATTACAGAGGGGTGCCTGCCAAAGAGCGTAAGGCGTTGGCGCTTGAAGCCTTGGAGCAGGTTGGATTAAGCGACCGCGCAAATCATCTGCCAAAGACTTTAAGCGGCGGTCAGCGTCAGCGGGTTGCTATTGCCCGAGCCATTGCATCAAAGCCCGACGTTATTCTGGCCGATGAGCCCACCGGCAGTCTTGACTGCCAAAGCCGTGACGAGATTATAGGTCTTCTTAAGCAGACGGTTGCCAACGGTAATACTGTTATTGCGATTACTCACGATTTAACTCTTGCAAATTCTGCTCAGCGTATGCTTACAATACGCGACGGACGTTTGCATCAGGAAGGATGATTTTATGGAACTTAAAAAGCTGAAAAGCGGTACCGATATTAGAGGTGTTGCTTGCGAAGGTGTGGTTGGTCAGCCTATTGAACTTACCAACAACGTTATTGACCTTATCGTTCGCGCCTTTGCAACCTGGCTTATGAAAAAAGGCTTCCCCGACCAGACTATTGTTGCCGTCGGTCACGATTGCCGTATTTCAGGCCCTCGCATTCACAATGCCGTTATTGCCGCACTTAATAAATCAGGTATGACGGTGTATGACTGCGGTCTTTGCACCACTCCTGCAATGTTTATGACCACTGTGCTTACAGGTTGCGATGCCGCAATATCTATCACTGCCAGTCACCATCCCTTTAACCGTAACGGACTGAAATTCTTTACCCGTAACGGCGGTCTTGACGGCAAGGATATTAGTGAGATTATCAGTTATGCCGAAAATGAGACTCTTTACAAGGTTTCTACCTACGGCAAGATTAAGCCTTTGGCGTTTTTAGATACATACGCCGCTTATTTGAGAAAAATGATTGCCGACTCTCTTGGCGTCAGTGAGGAGGATAAGCCTCTTAAGGATTTGCATTTGGTTGTTGATGCAGGCAACGGCGCAGGCGGATTTTATGCTACCGACGTGCTTGAGCCTTTGGGCGCCGATATTTCGGGCTCTATAAATCTTGAGCCTAACGGTATGTTCCCCAACCATATCCCCAACCCTGAAAATCAGTATGCTATGGAATGTGCTTGCAAGGCTACCCTTGATGCCAAGGCAGATTTGGGCATTATATTTGACACCGACGTTGACAGAGCCGGTGCCGTTGGTCCTGACGGCACCGAAATCAACCGCAACCGATTGGTTGCTCTTGCATCGGTGCTTGCTCTTGAGGACTGTGAGGGTGGCACTATCGTTACCGACTCGGTTACCTCAAGCGGACTGAAAACCTTTATTGAGCAGGACTTGGGTGGTCATCACTACCGCTACCGCAGAGGCTACAAAAACGTTATTGATGAGGCTATCCGTCTGACAGATGAAGGTACTGTATGTCCCCTTGCCATAGAAACGTCCGGTCACGCCGCTTTCAGAAACAACTACTTTTTGGATGACGGCGCCTATCTTATCACCCGTATCGTTATCAAGATGGCACAGCTTAAAAAAGAGGGCAAGTCTATTAACGATTTGACCGCTACTCTTAAAGAGCCTGTTGACCGCGCCGAAATCCGTCTTGACATTACTGAAGAAGATTTTAAGAGCCTTGGTCAATCGGTTATTGCAGACCTCGAAAAGCACAGCGGTGAAAAGGACGGTTGGCATATTGCCGACGATAACCGTGAGGGTATCAGAGTTTACTGTGACGAGGGTGACGGTTGGTTCCTTCTCAGACTTTCAGTTCACGACCCCGTTATGCCCCTTAACATTGAAAGTGACAGTGAGGGTGGCTGCAAAAAGATTGCACAAGGTCTTGCCGAATTCTTTGAAAAGATTGAAGGCGTTGACCTTACTCCCCTTACCGATTATCTTAAATAAACTGCAAACAACCCGAAGGGATGCTTCGGGTTGTTTATTTTATATTTTATAAATTATGTTTTGCTCAGCATATTCTGTTGGCGTTAGCCCTGAATCCTTCTTAAATGCGCGACAAAAATGATAAACACTGCCAAATCCGCATTGCTCGGCTATATCCGTAACACTGCACCTGCTTTCAGTAAGCATTTGCTTTGCCTTACGCACACGGGCATCAAGAATAAACTGCTTAGGCGTTGTGCCGCAGTTTGCGCGAAACAGTCTGCGCAGATACACCTCACTGATACCGAGATAGTTTGCCAATGAGGTGTTGGTCAGGTTGGGATTCGAAATATTTTCCTCAATATAGCGGACTATGTGTGTTATTCGTTTGTTTTTCTTTAACTGAGTAGCAAAGGTCTTGTTTAACAGATTATAAAAAACCGAATAGATTTCAAGTCGACTGTTATTGTTCAAGAACAGTGATTTTATGGTTTCGCAATCTTTAATACTCCCCACAAAGTTTTCTGCTGTAAGCACTGTAATATGGTCCAACTCAAAGCCGATAGCATCAAAATTGATAACGGGGAAAACACCTGTTTCATTGCCATAAATTGAATAGGTTGCCCCTTTGGGTAACAACACTGCACAATTAGGTGTGGACAGGTAATTTTCACCATTCATAGTGTAGGTTATGCGACCACTTTGACAAAAGGATATGCCAAAATAGCGGCGGTCCTTCATTTGTGTTGTTTTGCCTTTTTCAAAATAAACGGTTATAGGCTCTTTTATATCCGTAACTGTTATTTCATTAAAAACCATATTATCACCCCCTAAATTATATCATTTTTATCAACAAAGTCAATTCATTTAGGATATTTTTGTATCAGTAATGTTAATAAAGTATCGTTTTTTCTATTGATACGGTCATCTATAAAAGTTAAAATAATCACAAGGGGGCGTTATTATGAACTTCAACAACAAGGTTGCTATTATAACCGGTGCCGCATCAGGCATGGGGCTTTTGTTTGCAGAAAATTTTGCTAAGCTTGGCGGCAACGTAGTTATGTGTGACGTTAATGAGCAAGCTTTAAAAGAATGCACAGATAAAATTAACAAGGAAGGCAACGGCACTGCAATAGGTGTTATTTGCGACGTTCGTGATTACGGTCAGGTTTGCAATGCGAGAGATTTAGCAGTTGCGACCTTTGGAAGTATTGATGTTTTAGCGAATTTTGCAGGTGGTACTGCCGTGCGTATGCAAAAGGTTGACAGAGAAAAGTATCCCGAATTCCCCGACGTGCCTATTGACGTTTACGATTGGGGCATTGATGTGAATTTGAAAGGTCCATTTTATTTCGCACACGCCGTATTAAAGCAAATGCGTGAACAAAACAGCGGCCTGATTATTAACATTGGCTCAATCACAGGTCAAGAGGGTGACGGATACGGTATGGATTACCCCACCTCAAAAGCAGGACTGATGTTCGGTCTTACTAAATCCATTGCTCAGTATGGCTCTAAACACGGTATAAGATGTGTTTGTGTATCACCAGGACCTGTACTTACACGCGCCAATATGGCTAATATGAAAACATTGCTTGGCAGAGCCGCGCAGCCGCAAGAAATTGTTGACCTGTGCTTGTTTTTAGCATCTGATAAAGGACAATTTATCAATGGTGAAAACATTATGATTGACGGCGGAAGAAATGCTATGGGTAGGTATTAAATAATGAAACCGACTTTTATAAAATATGACAAGCCTTTGCTTACCGTTATGCTTCAATGCGAAACGCCGCAAGTTGCCATCGGCAGAATCAGAAATGCAAATATGCTTGGTGCAGATGCTTACGGACTTCAAATTGAGTGTTTAAAACCCGAATATCACAATCCTGATACATATAAGAGGATTTTTGCCGAAATGAAGAACAAACCTTGTTATGTGACCAACTATCGCATGTCATATAACAAGGGCAAAACTGATGAGGAATTGGCAGGCGGACTTTTAGAATTAGCAAAAAACGGCGCAACGCTAATTGACGTTATGGGGGATATGTTTTGCAAGCATTCAGAGGAACTGACAGATGATGAGGCTGCAATAAACAGGCAAATTAAACTAATAGAAAAAATCCATTCTATAGGTGCGGAGGTTCTAATGTCATCACACCTTTACAAATTTGCCCCTGCAGAAAGAGTGCTTGAAATCGCCCTTGAGCAAAAGCGCAGAGGCGCCGATATAATCAAAATTGTAACCGCTGCAGAAAATATGGAGCAGCAGATAGAAAACCTGAGAATTACAAATCTTTTAAAAAAAGAACTCAATGCACCCTTTTTGTTTTTATCGGGCGGAGAATGTACACTGCACCGTCGGTTAGGTATGAAGCTTGGGTGTTGTATGTCTCTTTGTGTGTACGAACACGATGCATTGTCTACACCTGCCCAACCCTTGCTTACAAACATAAAAAGTATACGCGACACATTGGGCTTTTAAAAAAACGACTCTTTGCGGATTTCAAGGGGTGTTTTTCCTGTGTGGGCTTTTAGAATTTTTCTGAAATATGACGTTGAACTAAAATTCAAGGCATCACTGATTTCCTGAACAGATTTATCGGTGGTAGTAAGCATAGAAATCGCTTTTTCGCATTTTGCCGCGTTTCTTATCTCATTTGGTGTTTTAGCCAAGTGCCTTTTGAACAAAGCGTAAATGCCCGACTCACTGATACTACAGTGCTTTGCAACATCGGCAAGTCTCATATCGGGATTGTCAGTAATGTATTCCGTTATTTTTGCTACGGTAGGATTTACATTTGATCTTTCGGCAGTTTTCATACCGTCGGCAACCAATTCAAAAAAGTAATAGAGTTTGCCTATCCCCTTTTGCGTATAAGGGATATCTTTGCATAAATCGTTAAACACTTCTTTTGCTTTTTCACTGCAAGTGATTTTTTGCAAAAGGAAAGATTTGTTTATTGGTGATATTTCAAAGCCAAAGGAATAAAACTCTACCTCTTCACCAAACCATTGAGATTGATATTTAAGCCCTTTGGGAATATAAAACACTTCACCCGGATGTAAATTCAATTCTGTTTTGGACGTTTTAATTTTTGCAGTTCCTTTAATCAAGCATCCAAAATAGTGCAATGGCACCGGCGTTTTGGAATTATCGGTTAAATGGTATTTATAAAACTTTAAAATATTAAATCTGAACTTTTTATAGAAATCTGCCTCATTCATATCGATTATCTCCGTCATTGTGTATTATTTTACCTCATTTTGTATAGTATATTGCATTGTGTATATAGATGTCAATCATTATAATGAGTTTGAGGTGACAATATATGAAAAGTAAAAATATTGTTTTTGTAGAGCCTAACGTTGCAAAGCTTATTGAGGAAGATATTAGAACGCCCAAAGAAGATGAAATTCTTGTAAAGATTGCCGTTTCCACCATAAGCAGCGGTACCGAAAGAGCCAATCTTATTGGAAGCAAAACGGTCGCTTGGGATTTACCCGAAGCAGAAGAGGCAATTTTCCCTCGCCGTTTGGGATACAGTACCGCAGGTGTTGTTGAACAGGTTGGCGAAGGCGTTACAAGGTTCAAGGTTGGCGACAGGGTTGCTCTTTGGTGGACTACCCACAATCAGTACGTTACCATAAGTGAAAACAACGCCTGTCTTATTGATGATATTTCCTTTGAGGACGCCGCAATATTTCATATTGCTACATTCCCCTTAGCCGCAATAAGAAAGTGCCGTTTGGAAATGGGCGAAAGCGCAATAGTTATGGGTATGGGTATTCTTGGCATCGTAGCCTTGCAGTTGCTTAAGGCTGCAGGTGCGGCTCCGATTATTGCAGTTGACCCTGACCCCATAAAGCGCGAAAAAGCCCTTAAATGCGGTGCAGACTTTGCTCTTAACCCCTATGACGCGGATTTTGCAAGGAAAGCAAAAGAAATAACGAATGGCGGCGCAAAGGTTGGCATTGAAGTTACAGGCATAGGTGCAGGGCTTGACGGAATTCTTGACTGTATGGCTCATTTTGGCAGAGTTGCCCTTTTAGGCTGTACTCGCGACAGCAATTTTAACATTGATTATTACAAAAAGGTGCATGGACCCGGAATAACTCTTATCGGCGCACATACTATGGCAAGACCGCATCATGAGTCCCATTCGGGTTGGTGGACAACACAAGACGATATGCTGGCCTTGAAAAAGTTAACTCTGTTTGGCAGATTAAATCTGTCAGAACTTATTGACGAGACTCATTCACCCGAAAAAGCAACCGAAATCTACACTCGGCTTGCAACCGAAAAAACCTTCCCCTTAGTTCAGTTTGACTGGAGACGACTAAAATGAAAAAAATTAAAGTAGCGCAGATTGGATTGAATTTGTATAGCCACTCAACTGAAATTTGGGATAGTATAACAAAGCAAACGGATTTGTTTGAGGTTGTAGGATACGTATTGCCCGAAAATGAAAAGGAACGAATCCCCCACAAGTATGAAAAGCTCGGCGGTTTCAAGCAATTATCCCTTGAAGAAGTTCTGAACAACCCTGAGATTGAAGCCGTCACAATAGAAACCGACGAAATATATCTTACCAAATACGCTTTGATGGCGGCAAAAGCAGGTAAGCATATACATATGGAAAAACCCGGCGGTATAAATCTTAACGATTTTGAAGAGCTTATCGGTATTATGAGAAAAACGGGCAAAGTTTTTCACGTTGGATATATGTACAGATACAACCCCTTCATTCACGATTTGATAGATAAGGCAAAAAATGGTGAATTGGGTGATATAATCAGCGTTGAAGCACAAATGAACTGCTCTCATCCCAACGAGCTCCGTCAGTGGCTTAACGAATTACCCGACGGTATGATGTTCTTTTTAGGTTGTCATCTGATTGATTTGGTGCTTCAAATTCAAGGCAAGCCCAATAAGATAATTCCTTATAACAAATGCACAGGAATGGATGGCGTAATTTCCAAAGATTTCGGTATGGCTTTGTTTGAATATGATAAGGGTGTATCATTTGTCAAAACCACCGATTGTGAAATTGGCGGCTTTGACAGGCGTCAGCTTGTAGTTACGGGCACTAAGGGTACCGTTGAACTTAAACCATTGGAGCGTTACGTTACTGCCGATTTGCTTTGTACCGTAAAAACTGAACATCTATCTAACGATTGGTACAAAGAGGGCGAACATTCCCAATCTGAACCAATTAACCGTTATGATAATATGATGAAATCTTTTGCAGAGTATGTTAGCGGTGAAAAAACTAACCCTTATTCTCTTGATTATGAATTAGAATTATATAAAACAATTTTGAAATGTTGTGGTGATTTTTAAATGAAAGCAATTCTTGTAAATGACGATAGGTCTCTTCGTTGGGACAACGTGCCTGACCCCATTTGCAAGGCAGAAGATTGTCTTGTAAAAATCGAGGCCGCCGCTCTTAATCGCGCCGACCTTATGCAACGAGAGGGTGACTATCCTCCCCCACCCGACTGTCCTGATTGGATGGGACTTGAAATTGCAGGCACCATCGTTGAGGTTGGCAGTGAGGCGGCAGAAAAATCCAACTGGAAGGTTGGCGACAAGGTATGCGCACTTCTTGGTGGCGGCGGTTATGCTCAGTATGCCAACATTAAATACGATATGCTTATGCCTGTGCCACAAAACTGCTCTATGATAGAAGCCGCGGCTATACCTGAGGCTTTTGCTACCGCCTATCTTAATCTGTTTATAGAGGGAAAAATCCAAAAAGGTGACACCCTACTTATGAATGCAGGTGCAAGCGGACTTGCAAGCGTTATTATTCCTATGGCTAAAGCCTTTGGAATACGTGTGATTACAACCGTGCTTACCGATGAAATTGCAAACAACATAAAGCACCTTAATGCCGACAGAGTTGTGGTTACAACTAAAGAGGATATTGCAGAGGTGTTAAAGGAAGAGCTTGAAAACGGTCATCCCGTTGACGTAGCAATTGACTGCCTTGGCGGTGAGATTATGGGCAAGTGCATCCATTATCTTAAACACGGCGCCCGTTGGATTATGATTGCTGCCCTTGCAGGCACAAAAACCGAAATTGACCTTAAAAACATCTATGTAAGAAACGTAAGAATTATAGGCTCAACCTTGCGCTCGCGGACGCCCGAGGTCAAGGCTCAGATTCTTGCAGAGCTTGTAAAAAACGTGTGGCCAAAGGTAGAAAGCGGAGAAGTTAAGCCCACCATATATAAAGTTCTGCCCATTACCCAGGCAGAAGCCGCTCACGATATTCTTTACAAAGGCGAAAACGTGGGCAAGGTAGTGTTAACGGTTGAATAAATAGGAACAGACAAAAAAGCCGAAGGTCTTACGACACTTCGGCTTTTTGTGTTTATTTAAGCGCACTCTTTGTGATTACTAATTATTTGCTTTGTGGCGGACGGGTGCAGTATCCATTGTGATAGGTAGCACTGCATAGCCGTTTGCCTTGCAGTAGTTGATAATATCGTCAAGAGCTTCAACCGTGGTGTTTTTTCCGTAGGCATCGTGCATTAGCACAACGTTATTTCTGCCACGTCTTAATCCTTTTTTTACGTTATTATATATCGTAGAGGTTGCAACGCCGTTACCTGATGCATCACCTGAATCCACATTCCAATCAAAGTAGCTGTAGCCCGCTTCAACCGTTTTGGCGGCAAGGCGGCTCATAATTCCTACGCTGTATTTTCGGCTTGTTGTATTTGACGTACCGCCCGGAAAACGAATTATCCTTGCATCGTAGCCTGTGTCGGCAAGTATTTTGTCGTGCATAATCTGAAGTCCGTTCATATAAGCGGCATCAGAGGCATAGCAAACGCTGTAATCGTGGTTGTAGGTGTGGATTGCAAGGGTGTGACCTTCGTCAACTATACGCTTTACAAGCGCTTTACGGCTTTCGGGATAATCAATTATAAAGAAGGTTGCCTTTACTCCGTTGCGCTTTAGAGCATCAAGCACCTTTGGTGTTATGGTAGAATTGGGGCCGTCATCAAAGGTAAGGTAAACTCTGTCGGGGCAGTCTGCCTCCATCGAGAAGATATGCACTACCCTTGTTGCAGTACCCACGTTGCCTGATTTATCAGTAGCGGCATAGGTCAAAGTGTAGGCGCCGCATACCGCCGTATTCACGCTTCCGCTCACACTAACAGATGCAGTTACGTCACCGTCTAAATCATCCTTTGCAGTATATCCTGCATCGGTATAGCGACTATCACGCATAACGTATATATCCGTATTGCCTTTAAGCTTGACCGTTGGGGCAACTATATCTTTAACAGTAACCGTGCGAGTAGCCGACGAGGTGTTACCCGAAAAGTCGGTGGCAGTATAGGTTACCTTAAACACACCCTTCTTGGTTTTGGTACGGGTAGTCTTTATTTTAACGTTAGGGTCTCCTAAATCGGTTGCCGTTGCGCCCTTTTCTTTATAAAAGCTTTCAGCAGAGACGGTCATATTTTTAATGCCGTTAAGGGTGATTACCGGAGGAGTGGTATCCACAATCTTGACCTTGCGCTCAATCACTGCAGCGCCCTCGGTAACAGAGGTATACTGCAAAATATACTCCCCTGCTTTTGCGGTGTTAACCGAACCTTTTATGACGATTTCTGAATTATCCGCACTTGTGGCGCCTTGTTCAACATACTCAGAGCCTGCTTCAAGTGTAACCTCTGCCTCGCCGACAAGATAAACCATAACGGTAGGCTCGGTACTGCTGACGGGTGCTGACTCAACACTGCTTGGTTTGTCGGATTTTGCAGACGAAGCTGCGCCCTTGTCGGACGAACATCCAAACAAAAGCAAAACCGAAAGTATACCAATCACAAGCAATGCTATTTTTCGCTTCATTCTATGCTCCTTTAATAATTATCTTGTTCAACCATCTGCCGAACTTTTTTGAAGGCTTCCTCCTCACCCTCGTTAGCAAGGGTAACAAGTAAATCCTCCAACAAATCCGATGTTTCGGGGTGTATTATTCTGACAGCCTTGCCACCCAAAAAGTATTCAAGGGGATGCCGATTTGTATAATTTTTGCCTTGATAAATTTTGCTTGCGGCAACTCGGTCGCAAAACATTTCTGCCACGTATCGTGCAGGCATTTTGACGGGACTCATCACTCTTGTCTGAGGATTATAATCGGTCCAATATTCAAAATGGTGCTTATTGCGGCCTTTGTGATGCATCCACGCGGCAGAGTAGCCTTTGTCTTTGCGTTCGCCGTCATTGGGACTGCGTGTGCCTGTGTAATACTTTATGCCTGCTGAAAATTCAACGGGGGCGTATTTTGACAGGTCGTGAAATAGACCCTGCCACAGTATGCCTGCCTTTTTACAGTGAGCAATTACTGCATGGCGGTGGCGCGTTATGGTTTTAAAATGGTTAAATGCACTTTTAATACTCATTTTCTTATCCTAAAATAGCGCGGTCGATAAGATGAACTTCTTCTGTTTCGCGACTTGTTTTTTCTGCATCAAAAACTATAAGCTCATTTTTGCCTTTTTTAAGCATAAACTTAGGCACATAAAGGGTTTTAGTGGGTCCGATACGCCAATATCTGCCCAGATTAAAGCCGTTGACAACAGCAAAGCCTTTTATATGCTCATAGCAATTAAGGAAGGTATCGTGCTCACCGTCAGCCTCAAACTCGTACTTATAAAAAGCACTTGGTGAGGCAACCTCACCCGATTTGAACTTAAGTCCGCTCAAATCTTCCATTGTAAGACGGTAGACAGTCCAACCAAAGTGAATAACACCACCAATTGTAACTCTGCCAATGATACCCTTTTTGCGCATCATCTTACTGCCAAAGTTGGTGCGTCCCATATTTTCAACCAAAATCGTCAGCTTCTCACCAACCTGCACGTTAATGTTACAGGTGTATTTGTCATCGTTGACGTACATTACCTTAAGCAGTTTGTCGTCAACAAAAATATAGGCACGGTCACCAATATCGTCAATACGCAGTTCTTTGTCGCAAACGGGAATATTAAACTCGGTTGTGTAGGCAATATATCCGTAGCCCTGACCGCAATCCTCCATAGGCTTAGGTACCTTGAGTTTCAGTGGATTGGGGTCAAGCACGTCTAAGTTTTCAAGTAAAGGTGCAACTTGGGTAGGCTTTAACGTGCCATAGCTTGCGGTTGGACGGTTGGCAGGAATTTGGGGTGGAGTTACACCTGTATGCTTTTTAATAACCTCTCTGACCAGACGGTATTTTTCGGTAATACTGCCGTTTTCGGTAAGAAGCGCATCGTAATCATAACTTGTAACGGTAGGTTCGTATGTTTCTTTATGGTTGGCGCCGTTCATAAATCCAAAATTGGTACCGCCGATAAACATATACATATTAGCACTGCCGATAGAGAGCATTCCGTCAAGCTCTTTAGCATAAGCCTCTGCATCGGTGGTAGCGTGTTTTTCGCCGCCCCAATGGTCAAACCAGCCGTTCCACATTTCTGCACACATTTTGGGTTGGTCGGGGTATAGTTTTTGCTGAGTTTCAAATCGCCACGGATCAAGAGTGCCGAAATTCAATGTGCAAAGGCAATCCTTCTGTGTGCCGTTAAGCACATTCCACTCTGAACTGCCGTCAGAGGTAAACAAGGGAACATCTATCCCCCGTCTGCGATAGCCTGCATAAAGATAGTCAAGATACTCCTTGTCGTCACCGTAGTAGCCGTACTCATTTTCAACCTGCATCATAATTACAGGGCCGCCGTTGGTAACAAGAAAAGGCTTGACAATACCAAGAACTTTATCAAGATAGCGGTCAAAACACTCAAGATAAGGCTTATTCATACATCTGATTTCCATACCCTCAATGGTTTGAAGCCACCAAGGCAATCCGCCAAATTCCCACTCGGCACAAATATATGGACCGGGGCGGACTATCACCATAAGTCCTTTTTGATCGGCAAGTCGGATAAACTGGGCAATATCAAGGTTATCCTCAAAATTATATTCGTTCGGCTTAGGCTCATGCAAATTCCAAGCACAGTAGGTCTCTACACAGTTACAGCCAAGAGCAACAAGCTTTTGCAAAACATCATCCCAATATCCCTTGGGGTTACGAAAATAATGCACTGCGCCCGAAATGATTTTTATGGGTTTGCCGTCTTTTAAAAACTCACCTTTACCGATTTCGAAAGTCATATTATCACCTGTTTAGTTTTTGTTTTTGCCACAGCAACGCTTATATTTAAGTCCGCTGCCGCAAGGGCAAGGTCCGTTAAGTGAATAGCCTTTAGGGGCGGCTTTTGCAGTGCCACCTTCGTTTGCGGCGCCCTCGCCCGTTATTTTAGCAACCTGCTTACGTTCAATTTGTTCACCTGTTCTTATTTCAAAAATAAGCAACATTTTTGTGGTGTCTCTGTGAATGTTGGCAACCATTTCGCTAAACATATCGTCACCGTCGTGGCGGTATTCATCAACGGGATTGTGCTGACCGTAGGCACGCAGTCCAATACCGCGACGAAGTTCATCCATTGCGTCGATATGGTCCATCCAGTTGGTGTCAACCGACTGAAGCAGAACCTTACGCTCAACGTCGTCAACGATAGTCTCGCCATACTTTGTGCGCTTGGCGGCAACAATTTCAAGAGCGCGGTTATAAAGAAGCTCAACAACGTCCTTTTGCTCTAACAAATCAAGTTCTTCGTTAGTGTATTTGAAATCGTCCTCTTTTGTGAGCCAGCCAAGATAGAAGTCGCGAAGTCCGTCAAGATTCCAATCGGTTGTAAACTCGGCATCGGTAAATTCCTCAACGGTGCGCTCGATTGAACGAAGCATAATCTTTTCAACCGTTTCGGTCATATCCTTGCCGTCAAGCACTTCGTTACGCTGACCGTAAATAACCTCGCGCTGACGGTTCATTACGTCGTCATATTCAAGGACGCTCTTACGTGATGCAAAGTTGCGGAGCTCCACTCTTTCCTGCGCGGTTTCGATGGTGTTTGAAAGCATTTTGAGCTCAAGAGGAGTGTTTTCATCCAAATTCAAGGTGCTCATTATGTTATAAATTCTTTCGCCGCCGAAAAGACGCATCAAATCATCTTCCATTGATACGAAGAAGCGGGTATTACCGGGGTCACCCTGACGACCTGCACGGCCGCGAAGCTGATTGTCGATACGGCGTGATTCGTGGCGCTCTGTACCCAGAATACAAAGACCGCCTGCCTGACGCACTGCCTCGGCTTCGGGAGCAATTTCCTCTTTAAACTGCTTAAGAAGGGCAGCAAATTGCTGCCTTGCCTCTAAAATTTCAGTATTCTTGGTTTCGGCAAAGCCTGTTGCCTCTACAATCAATTCTTCACTGTAGCCAAGCTTACGCATTTGTGCCTTGGCAAGATATTCGGCGTTACCGCCAAGCATAATATCGGTACCGCGGCCTGCCATATTGGTCGCAATTGTAACGGCGCCTTTTTTACCTGCCTGAGCAATAATCTCTGCCTCTTTATCGTGGTATTTAGCGTTAAGTACCTCGTGCTTGATGCCCCGTGCCTTAAGAAGCTTGCTTAACAGTTCGGATTTTTCAATTGAAATTGTACCAACCAAAACAGGCTGACCTTTTTGGTTGCACTCAATTATTCTTTCGATTACCGCATTGAATTTAGCACGCTCGGTTTTGTAAACCACGTCGTGCTCGTCCTGTCTGATAAGGGGCTTATTGGTGGGGATTTCAATAACGTCAAGAGCATAAATCTCTCTGAATTCGGTTTCCTCCGTCATAGCGGTACCCGTCATACCTGACAGTTTCTTGTAAAGACGGAAATAATTCTGGAAGGTAATAGTTGCAAGGGTGCGTGATTCCTGAGCAATCTGCACGCCCTCTTTTGCTTCAATAGCCTGATGGAGCCCCTCGTTATAACGGCGGCCGTACATAAGGCGGCCTGTAAACTCGTCAACAATGATAACCTCGCCGTCTTTGACAACATAGTCGATGTCAAGGTTCATTACGCCGTGTGCCTTGATTGCCTGATTTACGTGGTGAGAGATTGTAACGTTATCAACACTGTTAAGGTTGTCAATATTAAAATACTTTTCTGCCTTGGCGGTGCCCGATGCGGTAAGAACAGCAGTTCTTGCCTTTTCATCAACAACGTAGTCACCGTCATACTGTGCCTCACTGTCGGCAACCTTGGAGTCCATCTCGCGCACCTTACACATACGGAGGGTGCGGACAAATCGGTCGGCACGCTGATAAAGGTCACTGCTTTCGTCACCTTGACCTGATATGATAAGGGGTGTTCTTGCCTCGTCGATAAGGATAGAGTCAACCTCGTCAACAATGGCAAAGTTGTGACCGCGCTGAACCTTTTGCTCTTTATAAACCACCATATTGTCGCGCAGATAGTCAAAGCCCATTTCGTTGTTGGTACCGTAGGTTATATCTGCAGCGTAGGCTTTGCGGCGCTCTTCATTATTCATTCCGTGAACGATAAGTCCAACCGATAAGCCTAAGAATCGGTAAACCTTGCCCATCCATTCACTGTCCCGTCGGGCAAGATAATCGTTAACTGTAACAATATGCACACCTTTGCCTGAGATGGCGTTAAGGTATGCAGGCAGGGTTGCAACCAAGGTTTTACCCTCACCTGTGCGCATTTCACCGATTCTTCCCTGATGGAGCACGATGCCGCCCACAATCTGCACGGGATAGTGGCGCATACCAAGTACACGGTCACTTGCCTCGCGGCAGACGGCAAAGGCTTCAGGTAATATACTGTCAAGGCTTTCGCCTGATTCATAACGCTCTTTAAAATCCTCTGTAAGCTGTCTTAACTCATCATCGGTTTTTTCACGCATTACGTCTTCATAAGAAAGCACGCTTTCAAGTATGGGATTGATGCGTTTTAACTCTTTTTTAGAATAATTTTTAGCAAGCAATTTAACTAAATTCATTTTTAGCGCCTCTCGGTTATATATTTAGTAATCGGGGTTTAAATAACATTTACCCCATTGTGAAACAGTATATCACACTTTGCACTAAAAATAAAGGGTCTTTTGCAGACATTATTTTATTTTTTTCGTCATTTTTAGCGCTAAAACTATTGACATCGGTTTTTGAAAGTTTTATAATGTATCGCAAAGAAAAAAGTGCACCAAAAAGTGCCAATATTTTTTAGGAGGATTAGTTATGGCTATTAACAATGCTTATCTTAACAAAGTTTATGAAGATGTTGTTAAGCGCAACCCCAACGAGCCTGAGTTCCAGCAGGCAGTTTACGAAGTTCTTGAGAGTCTTGTTCCCGTTGTTGAGAAGGACCCCAAATTTGAGGAGTGCGGCGTTATCGAGCGTATGGTTGAGCCCGAGCGTATGATTTCTTTCCGCGTTTCTTGGGTTGACGATAACGGCAAGGTTCAGGTAAACCGCGGTTTCCGTGTACAGTTTAACTCTGCTATCGGTCCTTACAAGGGCGGTCTTCGTTTCCACCCCTCTGTTAACGCTTCAATTATGAAGTTCCTCGGCTTTGAGCAGACCTTTAAGAACAGCCTTACAAGTCTTCCCATGGGCGGCGGTAAGGGCGGCTCCGACTTTGACCCCAGAGGCAGAAGTGACGGAGAAATCATGCGTTTCTGCCAGAGCTTTATGACCGAGCTTTCAAAGCACATCGGTGCTGATACTGACGTTCCCGCAGGTGATATTGGTGTAGGTGCTAGAGAAGTAGGTTATCTCTTCGGTC